>JAUIDM010000065.1 GCA_030428915.1 Alphaproteobacteria bacterium
GGATGCCGGGACCAAGGGCAAGATCTATTCCGGGATTGCGCCGCGCATGAAAAAGGATGCGATCCTTGCCAGCAACACCTCCAGCCTGTCGCTATCCGACCTGGCGGGCGGTCTTGACCGCCCCTCCCGCTTCGCGGGGCTGCATTTCTTCAACCCGGTCGGAAAGATGCCGCTGGTGGAGGTCGTCAGCGCCGCTCAGACCGATGAAAGCGTCGCGAAGGCCCTCGGCGCATTCTGCGGCGCTATCGGCAAGTTGCCCGCACGGGTCGCAGACGCGCCGGGGTTCCTCGTCAACCGGGCGCTGATGCCCTACCTGCTTGAAGCAGTGACGCTGATCGACGAAGGCGTGCGGAAAGAGGCCATCGACCGCACCGCCGAAAGGTTCGGGATGCCGACCGGCCCAGTGGAGCTTGCCGACCGGGTCGGGCTGGACATCTGCATGGATGTGGCCGAGAGCCTGCGCGCCCAGATCGACAAGCCGCTGCCCGACCTGCCTGACTGGTTCCGTGAGAAGGTGAAGGAAGAAAAGCACATCGGCCGCAAGGTTGGGCGCGGCTTTTACATGTGGCGCGATGGCGAGCCCGAAAAGATCGACAGCGGCGCCGAACCCGATTTCGATTTCACCGACCGGCTGATCCTGCCGATGCTGGACGCCTGCGTCGAATGCCTGCGCAAGAGCGTGGCGCGGGATGCCGACCAGATCGACGCCGCGCTGATCTTCGGCGCGGGCTTTGCACCATTCCGGGGCGGGCCGCTGCATTATGCAAAAGCGCGGGGCGTGGATGAGATCCGTGCGCAGCTGGCGGACCTCGCCGACGCGCATGGCGATCGCTTCCGCCCCGATCCCGGCTGGTCGGACCTTGGCTGAAATGCCGCCTGACCTGCCAGATAACTATGCTGACGCGCTTGCGCGCGAAATCGTGCACCGCACCGGTCGCCATATCCGCCTTGCCCTGCCTTTGGGCCTTGGCAAGGCGGTAACGGTCGCCAATGCACTGACCCGGCTGGCGGAACGGGACCGGTCGATCCGGCTCGACATCTTCACGGCCCTGACGCTGGAGCGGCCGGTGCCCGCCTCGGACATGCACCGGCGGATGCTTGGCCCGGCCATGGACCGCCTCTTTGGCGCCTATCCCGCTTTGCGCTACGGCGAACTGCGGCGGCAGGGCATGATGCCGCCGAACATCTCGGTCAGGGAGTTCTTCTTTCTGGCAGGAACACAGCTTGGCAATCGCGCCGCGCAGGCCGAATATATCACGGCGAACTACACGCTGGCCTTCGACTATCTGATGGAACGGCGGCCGAATGTGCTGGCCCAGCTTCTGGCCGAACGGGACGGTCGGCTCAGCCTGTCGTGCAACACAGACATCACCGCTGACCTGCTGAAGGCCCGCCGCGAAGGTGACGCCGATTTCCTGATGGTGGGCGAGGTCAATGCCGACTTGCCCTACATGTCCGGCCCGGCCGAGATCGATCCCGAGGAGGTCGGCCTGCTGCACCGGCCTGCAAACGGCGGGTTTGAGCTGTTTTCGGCGGTCAACCGTCCCGTATCGCTGGCCGACCATGCGATCGGCCTGCATGTCTCGCGCCTTGTGCGCGACGGCGGCACGCTTCAGGTCGGCATCGGCCAGATCGGCGACGCGGTCTCGTCCGCGCTTCTGTTGCGGCACCACAAGCCCGAGACCGCCGCGCGGCTTTGGGCCGATTGTCCCTTTCCCCTGTCGCCCGATTTCGTAGAATCCGGCACGTTCGCGCAGGGCCTTTACGCGGTAACCGAAATGCTGGTCGAGGGTATCGTCGCGCTGGTCGAGGCCGGGATCATCCGGCGCGAGGTCGCGGGGGCCTCGGTCCATGCGGGGTTCTTCCTTGGCAGCCGCGCCTTCTATCGCCGCCTGCGCGATATGCCCGAGGCGGATCGCTCGCGCATAGCGATGATGCCGGTCTCATTCACCAATCAGCTTTACGGTGACGAAGCCGCCAAACGCACCGCGCGGCAGGATGCGCGCTTTGTCAACTCGGCAATGAAGATGACTCTACTCGGCGGGGCCGTATCCGACACATCTTCGGGAGGGCAGACGGTGAGCGGAGTGGGCGGTCAGTACAACTTCGTGGCCCAGGCCCATGCGCTGAAATCCGGCCGCTCGGTTCTTGCCGTGACCGCCACCCGCCGCCGCAAGGGCAGGACCCATTCGAACATCGTCTGGGATCATCCGCATGAAACCATCCCTCGCCACCTGCGCGACATCGTCGTCACCGAATACGGTATCGCCGACCTGCGCGGGCGGTCGGACGAAGAGGCGATCCTCGCAATGGCTGCGATCGCCGACAGCCGGTTCCAGAACGACCTGATCGACCGTGCCAAGGCGGCGGGAAAGCTGCGCAAAAGCGCCAATCTGCCTGAAGGGTGCCGCGACAACAGCCCTGCGTGGCTGTCGGCCTGGCTTGATCCCTACCGCCAGAAAGGCGCTTTGCCGCGCTTTCCCTTCGGAACCGATTTCACCGAGACAGAGCAGCGCCTGCTGCCCGCTCTCGCCCGACTGAAGGAAACGGAGGGGTCTTGGTCAGGGCTCGCGCGGATGGCGATAAGGGGCGCGGCAACCACGCCGACAGCGGAGGAACACCGCTGCCTTGAGCGGCTGGATCTCGCGAATACGGCATCGCTGCGCGCGATTGTTCAGCGATGGCTTGTTCTGGCCGCGCTGCGGCACGCTTCGCAAGGCTGATTACCGTACCAAGCGCCGGAACAATCCAGCCGGAAACCCGTTCCTTCCACTGTGGCGCGCGGATATGCGGAAGGAGATGAACCATCGACATGGCATGGACAGCCGAAGTGCTCCGGCAGGAGTTTTCCTTCGTTATGAACCTGCCCTGGCCCGTGTTCTTGGCGCGGGTTATCGGCGGCGTAATCCTTACCGGTCTCATAGGGTTCGAGCGGGAAACGCAGGATCGCCCAGCCGGATTGCGGACCCACATGCTCGTTGGCCTTGCGGCCGTCTGCTACAGCGTAACGAGCTTGGAACTCCTGTCACGACAATATGACGACCATGTGCGGATGGACCCGATCCGTTTGGTCGAGGCGGTGACAAGCGGCGTCGCCTTCCTTGCCGCCGGGCTAATTGTCTTTGCAAAGGGAGAAGTGCGTGGCCTGACAACCGGGGCCAGCCTCTGGCTGGCAGCCTCCATCGGTCTGTGCGTAGGGCTCGGTCTATGGCTGCAGGGACTTATCGTAACGGTTCTCGCTCTCTTCATCGTGCGCGCCCTCGGAAAGATGGAAAGCTCCTGGAAAGAGGAAGACTGATCCGCCGGCAGACGCGGCGAAATGCGGCCGATCTGCCTCGATCTTGAGGAACTTTCCGACCTCTAGCTTGTTGTCAGGCGTAACGCGAAACAAAGGAGTTTCTGAGATGAAAAAGCTTATGATGACGACGGCGCTTCTTGCCGCAATGGGCGCGCCGGCCTTCGCCGACAATCACGGCGACATGTTCCGTACCGATGCCGATCCAAATGAGATTCATGCTTCGAATTTGATCGGCATGCGCATCTATCGCAGCGAAGGCGCGGAAGCCGAGGGCTACGAGGGTGTTCAGGACGACTGGGACGATATCGGCGAGGTGAACGACGTCATCCTCAGCCGCGACGGCAACGTTGAGGCAGTGCTGGTCGACATCGGCGGCTTCCTCGGCATGGGCGAAAACCGGGTTGCCGTTGATATGGGGTCCCTGCGTTTCGTGTCGGATGATGCGACCGCAGAAGACGAATCCGATTACTTCCTCGTGCTCAACACCTCGCGCGAGTCGCTGGAGCAGGCCCCAGCGTACCAGGCGTCGGATCAGGCCAACGCGGGCAGCGCGACTTCGGAAACCGAAACCGACATGGCCGCGACTGACAGCAACGCCGATATGGCGAGCGACAACACAGCGACCGAGACGGCGGAAAATGCCGATATGACGGCGACGGACGCCGGTCGTATCCCGGTGCAGCGCGATGGCTACATGCTGGCCGAGGAGGTCGATCTGACTGCCGAGCGGCTGACCGGCGCGGCGGCCTATGATGCCAAAGATGAATGGATCGGCGAAGTGTCGGAACTCGTGCTCAACGACGATGGCCGGGTTAACTCGGTGATCGTCGATGTAGGCGGTTTCCTTGGTATCGGCGAAAAGCCCGTCGAACTGAACCTGTCTGATATCGACATTCTGCGGGCCGACGACGGAACGGATCTTCGGGTCTACATCTCGATGACCGAGAGTGAGCTGGAAGCGATGCCCGACTACCGGGGTTAAGCACATCCCTTGAAACGGAAAGGCCCGCCATCATCTGGCGGGCCTTTTTCTTGTGCGGATCGAGGGTCAGCGATGCTTCGCACGCAGATTGTTCTGGACATGGCCGACCCCGGCGACACTGTCCGCGCAATCCTCGGCGCGGCGCTTGTCGCGAAGCGTTTCGACCGCACCGGACAGCGTAACCTCCCCGTCCTTTACGGAAAGATTGATGTCGGAGGCATCAAGGTGGGCATCATCAGTGAGCACATCGTGAAGATTCTCCTCGATGCGGATATCCGAACGGCGGTATCCCTTGGGCCCGACGCCGGTGAAATCGGCTTCCCGCCGACTGAGCGCGTCGTCGTCGCCCAGCCATGACGCGATCTCGTCCCTGACGCGCTTTCGAAAACTGCGGTCATGCCAATCCCAATCACGCGGCCCGGGCCGGTGATCGTCCGAATAGTGCCCTTCAAGATGCGGCGGATGCCAACCGGGTGTTCCGGGTACCGGTGCACTGGCATAGGGTGTATCGGGCCACGGCTCTGCTGCTGTTCGCCTCTCGTCGATAGTGGGTTCGCGGTCGGGCGGGCCATCCCGCCATGATCCCCGCATCTTGCTCTCGCTCTCGAACGCATGGGGCGTGTCGCGACGACTGGCCACCGGGCGTGGCTCGTAAAATGGATCGGTATGATAGCGGGCCATAGTGATCTCCTTTCTGGACTCAGACGCAAAAGCGCCTGTCACAACCAGAAACCGCGAGAGCTTTCGAATGTTCCGGCTGACCGTCGCCGCGAAAAGCCATCACCTGCAGTGTTTTCACAAAGTCTCAGCCGTGAAAGTCACACCGGTAAGATATGGCATGCTTCGCAACGGTTCCCTCTGACGGCTCATTCATTCCGGAACATGGTGGCGAGATCCCCTTCGTCACCTTCCAGTTCCGTCCGGATCTGCACCCAGGCAAGGATCGTGAAAAAGACCGAGCCGCCAAGAAGGTTGCCGATCAGAGCGGGCAGAAGGAACCCGCCGACGGCGGCCACTACATCCAAATCGCCCGAAAGCACCAGAAGTGCCGCTTCGGTTGTTCCGGCGACAACATGGGCGAAATCGGCGAGTGCAATGAGGTAGGTTATCACGACGATGACCGAGGCACGGCCATCGCCTGCATTCGGCATGATCCAGACGAGGGCCGCCACCAGCCAGCCGGCACCGATCCCGCGCAGAACAGTCTCGCCCCAGCCGAAGCTCGTTGCATGAAGCGATATGTCGCGCATCGCGCCCCATATCTGGGGCTGGTAGCCCTGCGTCAACCAGAGCACCGCCCCGAACGTGGCTGCACCGGCCAGATTTGAGCACAGAACCAGTCCCCATAGACGGGCAAGCCGCCGCAGCATGGCGGGCGTGGTGTCGTCGAGGACCGGACAGAGCGCCTTGATCGTGTTTTCGGTGAAGAGCTGCATCTGCCCGAGGATCACGATCAGAAAGCCCACGCTGTAGCCGACATTCTCCACGAGCGGGCGCCAACCAGCCTCGGGCAAATGGGTCCGCAGCAGCCCTTCGGACAGCACCGAAAGGCCAAGGGCAAGCCCGGCGACATAGCCCGACATTGCGAGCGCGTTTGCCGGTCTGTGCATTTCCATCCGACCTTCACGACGGATTGCTTCAAATATGGCGACCGCCCGGATCGGGGCATGATCCTCGATCGCCTGCATCTCGTGATCGGTCAGTGAATCTTCATGCTTGTCTTCTTCCGCATGTCTCTCGGGATTGTCTTGCATGCTGCGCTTTCTTGTCCGGGGCTGTCCCCGGGTAACGCGCACGAAGCATCATTCGTTCCTGAGCTTTTTCAGGCAAGTCGGGACGCGCCCTTCAAGGCGGGAACATTTTCCAACCGATCATGCCCCCATGCCATGTCCGAAAGTGGCCGGATTTCGCTATCGGCGTCGTGGGGCTTGGTCTCGCCGAATATCGCGACGGCGTCAGGCAAGACCGACGAGGGACAGAATGGCGACAACGACGACGATCAGACCGACAATGTAGATGATGTTTCGCACGATAAACTCCTTCACCTGTTTAGCTTTGGCCGCAACACTTCACGACCCCTGCCTTCTCAACACCGGCAGGGCGCTACTGTTCCCGGAACACGAGAGGACCAAGCCACAATAAACGCGATGAGTTTTCGGCTTGACGTGCGCGGGCATCGGGCGCGTCTAGGTTGCACTAGCACCGCAAAGTTTTGATCAGGGTCATGAAGTCGAACAAGACTAATCGTGTCAGCGTATTCGATAGCCGACGGTTCGAAGCCTGCGGCGACCAACTCGGAATGCTCATTCTTCAAGTCGCTGACGATGAATTCCAGTGTCTCTCTGCCGGCGTTCTGATCGTCCTCACCCATCGCCGGCGGGCCAGACTGACGGGCAACGCATAGCTCGGCATAGGTGATGTACCAGGTTCGGAAGACTTTTCGTCATCGGATCGCAAGTAGCGATCGCAGAGAGCGGCGGAAATCGCCGGCCGGCCCCAGGGGCGACCGGCGTGTTTTGGTCACTGCTGCGCATCCTGCGCGGTGTCGGTCACGGCTTCGCCCGCGTTTTCGATGTCGCGGCCTGCGCCTTCGATCGTTTCGCAGGCCGACAAACCCATGAACATGAACGCGGCGATGGCAAGAATTGCTTTGCTGGACATGACAACTCCTTGGTCGAGGTTGGCTAAAGGCTCGCCGCAACAACACCCGAGACCCGCATCCGGTTCCTCGCCGCCGCATCTTCACCCTTCTAACGCACCTTGCCTCCCGACTGCGCTTGGCCGGAACAACTTTCCAGTGCCAACGTTAATTAAGCGCCTCGGGTTTGAGTAACGCCGTCTGCCAAGGCCGAACGCAACGAAGCAACTCTTCGATAGATTACGAAAGGCAACCATGTCTTACCTCCGCTTCGCCCTGATGATCCTCACCTCGACCGTTGTGATGTTCGTCCTGATGTATCTTAACACCTACGCGTTCGAACACGTCTTCTACTCCGAAACTCGGATCTACATGGCTATACTCATGGGCGCGGCTATGGCCGTGATCATGCTGAGCTTCATGCTGCGCATGTACGACAACCGGGCACTGAACGCGGCGATCTTCGTGGGTGCGATCGCAGTCTTTGCAAGCGCGCTGTGGCTGGTGCGCAGTCAGGTCACGGTGTCAGGCGAAAGCTATATGCGGGCTATGATCCCACACCATTCAATCGCGGTGATGACGTCTGAGCGCGCGCGGATACGCGATGGCCGTGTGCGGAAGCTGGCCGACGGCATCATCGAGGCACAGCGCCGCGAGATCGCCGAAATGCGCTATCTGATCGCAGCGGTGGCGCGGGGCGCGACGGTCGATAGGACCTATCAGGATCCTGTGGCCCAGGTAGGCAGTGTGGCCGACGCACTCGGCAATACCTTGATATCAACTCTGGACCCCGCGCCGATCAAGACCGCAGAGGCCGACCAGATTTTGCCACCCGGACCGCGTTGTGCCTTTAACAACAGTCCTGCGACCGACCCGATCTTATGGGTGTCACAGGAAGGAGAAGGCGGCGCAATTAAGCTGAACGGTGTACTCGTCCCGCTCGGCCCGACGGAAGGGAGTGACGAAGGCTTTCTCACCTTAACCGCGCCGGGCGCGATGATTGACGTTCGTATGCTGGCGGAAGAAGCCGACTGGCGGCAAAATGCCGAACTGGCGTTTGCGCTGGATCAGGGACTGACCATCGGTTATCGCGGGTTCTGGTCTTGCCGCGTCGGCGCATTCTGAGGGCAGCCGGCTTGGCCCGAAGGCGTCATTTGTAATTACATCAATCTCAAAAATTGCCTTCGCGCCGAGCACCGTCACACCGGCACGTTGTCTGGCGGCACCTCGTTTGGCGGTGTCTGAGGCGGCACACCGGGCGGTTCCTCATGCGGGGGCACGCCGGGCGGTTCCTCGTGCGGAGGGACGCCGGGCGGTTTTTCCTGCGGCGGAACTTCATCGGGCGGGGTTTTTGGTGGCGGCACGTCGCCGGGTGGAACATCGACCATCCACTGCGGTTGGGTTTCAATCGTCATACGGGTGTCCTCCTTCTGATTATCTCAACGCGCGGCATGTGCGATTGGTTCACGGTCGCCACGAAGTATTGCCTGACCGATCCGACCTGACCGACGCCCCGGTTCCAGTGGATTCCCTGCGATTTCCGACGCGGGCGGGAACATGCGCCGCGCGCGCCTGTTCGCAAGGACCCCGAAACCTGAAGGAGGACATCATGTTCCGTCTGCTTACCGCCGCCGTGGCGCTGGCCACCACCCTTCCCGCCCCGGCACTGGCCCAAACCGATACTGCGATCCCCGGGACGGAAACCGAAACCGGAGAGATCGTGCCGAGTCAAAGCTGCAACGCGACCTTCGCGATTTCCGACAGCGACAATGACGGCACCATCACCCGAACCGAATTCGACACGTGGAACGACACCGGCTTTGCCCGGCTCGACGCCAACAGCGATGGGGAACTCAGCTCCGACGAATTCCGGGACTGCATGCGCATCGACGCGGGCGAGGACCCCGCCGACGGCAATCCGACCGCAGAGGACATGGCCGAGGCCGACACCGATGCCAGTGGCAGCCTGTCGACCGAGGAATACATGCGGGCCGCGAACCGCGCCCATCGGCGCGCCTTTTCCGGCGACGGTGACGGCGTTGTCCTTCTGCGTCGCTTGATCCTCTTGCCCTCGGGCACCACGGACGAGGATGTCGCGGGGATGTCGCAGTCCGAGGCAGGCGCTTCTGCCGCCGGCAAGTTCCGCACGCTCGACACCGACCGCAACGGCGAGATCAGCAAGGAAGAACTGGAACAGGGCGGCTGGGACGACATGAACGCCTGGCTCACCCTCGATTTCGACGAGATGGACCGCAGTGGCGACGGCACGGTCAGCCGCGAAGAATACAACCAGTATTCCGACCGCCGCTGGCAAGACGCGGTGACGCCCAACATGCAGGCTTCGGAGACACCAGATGCCGCGACGGGCAACGCGGAGGAGGAGTCCATCCCCCAGATCTACTACCTCTACTTTGCACCTGCGGCGCAGGAGTAACGGCCCTTAGGATACCGTTTTCGGGCTGTCGCGGTGTTTTATCGCGGCGGCGAGCTGGCGTTCCGGTGTCGGGTCAGCCCCGTGCAGACAGGGCCGCATCAACGTCCCGAAAGGAACCACAGCCCGCGGGAAGGCGTTGGCAAAGAGACAAGGACTCCGGTTTCGAACGCCAAATCCAGGGAGAACAGCCCTATGAACGACCTGACCTGCGACGTTGCCGTGATCGGTGCGGGCACGGCCGGCCTGGCGGCAGAGCATCACGCGCGTCGCGCGGGCGCGGCCACACTTCTGATCGACCCGGCCTTCAGCGGCACGACCTGCGCAACGGTCGGCTGCATGCCGTCCAAGCTTCTGATCGCAGCGGCTGACGCCGCCTGGTCTGTCCGCCACGCGGCGGAGTTCGGCATCGCGGCCGAGACCGACATCGACGCGGGCGCGGTCTTCGACCGGCTGCGCAAGGAGCGCGACCGGTTTGTCGCTGGGGTGCGGCGCCAGATTGCCGACATTCCTGCCGCCCGCAGGATCTGTGCGCGTGCATCCTTCAGCGGCCCTGACTGCCTGCACCTGGATGACGGGCGCACGGTGCGCGCCCGCGCAATCGTGATTGCAACCGGTGCTTCACCAGCCCTTCCCAAGGCATTCGACCCCGTGGCCGACTGCGTTCTGACCAACGAGTCGATCTTCGAACTGGAAACCGTGCCGAATTCGGTCGCGGTTATCGGCGCGGGCCCTCTCGGTCTGGAACTCGGTCAGGCGCTGTCCCGACTGGGATCGCAGGTCGAGGTTTTCGACCGTGGCAACAGCGTCGCCGCGCTGTCGGACAGCGATGTTTCAGACGCGCTATGCAGTCTTCTCGCACGGGAACTGCGGCTGCATCTAGGGACCGAGCCGGATGTTTCGCCCTGTCCCGGCGGCGTCCGGCTTGCCTGGAGCAGCGGCAGCCGCGACTTCGAGCGCGTTCTGGTCGCCGCCGGACGCCCGCCGAACCTTGAGGGTCTCAATCTTTCCAAGGCGGGGCTTTACTGCGACGACCATGGCACACCGGAATTCGACGCCGAAACGATGCGATGCGGCGAAAGCGCGATCTTCATTGCCGGTGACGCCAACCATGAACGCCCGGTCCTGCACGAGGCCGCGCATGAAGGGGCGATCGCGGGCAACAACGCTGCGCGCTGGCCTGACTGCGGCCGCTTTGCCCGCCATGTCCCGCTTGCGATCACGTTCACTCGACCGGAATCCGCGACGGTAGGAACCGTTCCCGATCCGGACGCGCCGGACTATGCGACGGGCGAGGCCAGCTACGATAATCAGGGCCGGTCCCGAGTCGAAGCCCGGACAGGTGGTCTTTGCCGCCTCTACGCCCGGCAGAGGGACGGTGCCCTGACAGGCGCCAGCCTTTGCGCGCCCGAAGCCGGCCATCTCGCCCATCTGATCGCCTGGGCCATCGAGGCGGGCCTGACCGCCGGACAGATCCTCGACATGCCGCTTTACCATCCGACCTTCGAAGAAGGGTTGAAACCCGCGCTGCGTGAGCTGTGTAGCAAAACCGGAACCGAGGCGGACAAGAGCCGCCGCGACGACGCCCCCTGCCCATGAAACCGCTGCCCGATGGCGGCGGAAGCCTTATCTCGTCGATCTGGAACGGACTGTCGTCAGCTGTGGCCCGAACCGGGGGTTTCGCCCTTACCGGACCCGGGCCCCTTGTCTGGCTGGCGCGATGAGGACGAAGCCTTGTCCGCCTCATCTTCGGACCGGTCCTTGGCGCCTTCGGCCAGCTCTTCCACACCTTCGGCCACGGCGCTCGCGGCATCTCTCGCAGCGCTCTTGACCTCATCGGCAACCCCTTCCGCAACTCGCGCCATTCGCGCGCGCTCTTCACGCAGCCGATCTGCGGCGAGCGCCATAAGCCGGTCGCTGTCTTCGCCGAATGTGCGGTCTTCGATGCGGGTACGCGGGAGGGCCGCGGCAAAAGCGGCACCTAGGGCCATCGCAATGGCACCGGCCACCATCGGGTGGTCCTCCACGAAGTGACCGACCTGCCGTCCCCCCTCGCGGGCACCGCGCTCGACCCGCAGACGCGCGGCATAGGCAGCCTGGCGCGCCTGACTTACCCGCTCGCGCGCCGCTTCAGAGAGATCGTCCAGCCCATGGCGGAAGCCGTCACGCATGTCCGAACTCAGCTCTGACAGGATCTGGCCGCTTTGCGAGGCATAATCCTCGGCCCCGCGTTCCAGACCCGTCATCATGCGCGACGCCCGGCGGCGCAACGCATCGATCCTTGCGGACCAGTCAGTGCCGTCGGCGCCGGTTCCCGCTTCGTATCTGCCGTAGACGCTCCCGGCCGCATAGGTGCCGCCAGAGCCGGTCGAATATGCGTATCCGCCATCCGTGCCGGTATCCGGCGCCTGCTGCGACTTTCCGCCGAATATCAGCCACGCGAGACCCGCGCCCGTCAGCGCGAATGCGAGGGGATTTGCCCGGACCGCGCTGTCGATGGAACGGGTGTAAGGCTCCGCATTCTCGCGCAGCAGCCCCAATGCCTCGCGCGCGAGATGATCGACCGACGTCCCGCGGTGGTCCGGCTCCAACCCTTGTTTGCGAGATTCAGTGTGTTGGGTCATGGTCTACGATCTCCTTTATCGCTCGTGCATCCCGACGGACGTTTTCAGCAGTCTGAGTGGGAAACAGGTTCGCGGGTTTGAGCGCATTGACGCCCAGCCAGCCAAAAACGACGGCCACGACACAAAGGACCGCCGCAACGATCAAAGCCGCCCAGACGTGCGAAACACCCTGTTCCACGAGGGCGCCGACAAGCGCCGCGGACAGGACGTTGATTGCGGAAAGGGCGATCACGACCGCCACGAGTATCAGGATCAATCCCGTTATCGCGGTCCTGATGCTTTGCTGTACTTCAGCCTTGGCAAGCGCCACTTCACCGCGTACCAGCCTGATCAGATAACGCACGGTATCGTTCAGAAGAGCTCCGATCGACTTGTCCGTGCGATCGTGATCGGCGGGAGACGTCACGGCCGGCCTCCGCCGTTGTCGACGTCCGGTCTCTGCGGCCTGGGATGGCCGGCAACCAGCGCGGCCGTGCCGCGGTCCTCGGCCGTGCCGCTGGACCGGTTCATGCCGGTAATGTGACGCTCATCGTCCGACCTGTCCTTCTGCGGGCTGCTTGCCTGCGCGAACCGCGCCAGCGCGAATCCCGCCACTGCCGCCCCGGCCACGAATGCACCGGTATGGCGGCGGGCGAACTCTTCCGTTCTGGTGATGATGGAGCCGAGGCTCATCCCGCGCAGATCGTCCGATGCTCCGCTGACCCCGTCGGCGACGATGTCGAGAAAGCGTTCGTGAAACGTACCCTCTCTCGCGTCAGCAGCATCGCGGAGCTTCTCGGCAACCTCATCGCCCTTGTCGGACATCGTGTCCTTCGCGGCCGATGCACGCGCCGCAGCGGCATTCTTCAGCGCTTCGCCAGCGCTCTCTGCCGTCTCGGCTGCTTTGTGGCGGGCCGCCTTCATGGTCTCGGCCATCGTCGTGGCAGCCTCGTCCTTTGCGGTGGCCGCCGTGCCGGCTGCTGTGTCCTTCGGGGATTTCCCTGTCATCGTCGTGCCTCCGTTTTGTGGTCGCACTCGCTGCGGCAAAACCTGATTGGCATCGCCGGTTGCGCATATGACCCGGTAACCGACAACATTGTCATTAGTTCCCGCTAGACCTGATTTTCCTCCACTTCCGCGCCGGAGCGGACGCGTTCAAGCTGCGCATTGAATGCCGCACCCATCAACACGACATAGGCGGACAGATAGAACCACATGAACAGGGCCACGGCGGCGCCCAATGAGCCGTAGATCTTGTTGAAGTTGCCGAAACTGCCGAGATAGACGGAGAAGCCGACCGACATCACCAGCCATACAACGCCGGCGATGATCGCACCGGGGGTGAGCCATGCGGGACGGTTGCCCCGACAGTTGGGCGCATAGCGATAGATCAATGCGAAGGCGAACACGATGACGCTTAGCGCTATCCCCCAGCGCAGGACGGCAAGTGCTGCTTCCGTAACCGGGCCAAGCCGTACAAAGGCCAGAAGCAGCGGCGCCACCACGATCGCTGCCACAGCCAGGACAATCGGCCCGCACAGAGCCAGCGACAGTCCTGCCGCCGACATCACGCGCCGCGCGATACTGCCACGATGCTCGATTCCATAGGCGGCATTGACACCACGCGTGAGCGACGCCACGCCCGACAGGATCGACCATGTCGCAAACCCGGCCGTCAAGAGCGTCGCCCAACCAAGGGCGCTCTCCGATCGTGCTGCGATCAGACTGTTAACCTGCCGCGCGAATATCTGATGCACCTGCTCGGGCATCAGGTATCGCCCGGACTCGAGCAGGGCCTGAATGCTCTCAGGATCCGCCAGAAAGCTCCACAGAAGCACGGCAAGCGCCAGCGCTGGAAACAGGGCCAAAACCCCGAAAAATCCGACACCTGCGGCGATCAGCGCGAGGTTCAGATCGTCCATGCGGTTCCACACCCGGCGCGCAGCGGCAAGCAGGTGATCCTTACGTGGCACGTTACCGACCGGCGCGCGCCGAGGAAGAACTGGGGCCTGCCACCAGCCAGATGATGAACCCAACAAGGGGCAGAACGATCACCAGAAGCGACCACAGCACCTTTCGTCCCGTCGAAGCGGACGACCCGACAATCGAAATCAGTGCCCAGACATCGAGCACGAGGAGGATGAGGGCACCGAGGCCCGAAAGTTCAAACATGATCAACTCCCTGCAAAGTGAAATTCACCAACAGCACCGACGCCGCGTTGTTCCTGCCCCAACCCGATGACAGAAGCGGCCTGCTGTCGACCTTCCATTCGTCAAGGGAAGGAAATCATGGGCACGCCCGGCTTCCCCGCAGCCCACTGAACGAATTTCGATTGGAAAGGGAACAGAACAGCTGCGTGAGCAGTTCTATCCCCAGTTCAACGGAACAAGAGGAGACAGCCCATGCACGGGATAATCTATCTGGTCGGACTGGTGGTCGTCATACTGGCCATCCTGTCGTTCCTTGGACTTGGCTGATGCCCGGTCGAAACCCGGTGGATGGGAGTTTGCCAGCATGACATCACGAACGGAATTCCTGACGGAAGAAAGTGCGCCCTTTGTTTCTCACCACGAAAGCTATGCCGATTGGAGCGCGATCCTCGTCGGATCGGTCATAGCCGCGGGAACCGGCGCGGTTTTTTCAGCTTTCGGCGCAGGCTTAGGGATGGCCGTCATCTCTCCTTATGATGGGGACGGATCGGCAACGGCGGCGCTTCTGTCGGTCGCTCTCTGGATCATATGGACAACGGTATCGAGCATAATGGTGGGCGGCTACGTCGCCGGCCGCATGCGCCGCCGGGTCAGCGTGACCACCGCCGATGAAGTGAGCGTGCGCGACGGCATTCACGGTCTCGCCGTCTGGGGTGTCGCGGTCCTTATCGGTGTTTGGCTGGCCGGCGCCGCAACAGGTAACGTGGCAAGCGCGGTTGCGGGAACGCC
>JAUIDM010000461.1 GCA_030428915.1 Alphaproteobacteria bacterium
GGTCTCGGTATCGGTCTCGGTCTCTGCCGCCAGGCCCTTTTCAGCGAGTTCTGAACGCAGGTCGCGGAAATTTTCGATGATGCCGTTATGGACGACTGCCACGGGGCCGGAGCGGTGGGGGTGAGCGTTCACCACGGTGGCCGCGCCATGGGTAGCCCAGCGGGTATGGCCGATCCCGGCCTTGCCGGCGAGGGGTTCGTGGACCAGAAGGTCAGAGAGATTGACAAGCTTGCCGACCGCGCGGCGCCGGTCGAGCCTGCCGCCATTCACCGTGGCGATCCCGGCGGAATCGTAACCGCGGTATTCCAGCCGTTTCAGCGCCTCGACAAGGATCGGCGCAACCTCATGGCTGCCGAGCACCCCCACAATACCGCACATTAAAGCATCTCTTTCTGGCGTTTCGCCTTCAGCTGTTTAAGCTTTTCGAACAATTTTGTCGCCAACCCCGGCTTTGTTTCCTGTTTCGCCCGGGCAATTGCCAGAGCCTCTGCCGGGACGTCCTGGGTGATAACTGATCCCGAGGCGGTCAGCGCCCCATCACCCACCTTCACCGGGGCGACCAGCATCGTGTCGGACCCGATGAAGGCGCGTTTGCCTATCTCGGTCCGGTGCTTCATCACGCCATCATAGTTGCAGGTCACGGTGCCCGCGCCGATATTCGTGTGCTCGCCGATATGGGCATCACCCAGATAGGTGAGATGGCCGACTTTCACGCCTTCGTCGAGAATGGCGTTCTTGATCTCGACGAAGTTGCCGACATGCACATCCTCGGCCAGTTCCGCGCCGGGACGCAGGCGGGCGAAGGGGCCGACTGTGGCGCCGCGCGAGATGTGGCAGCCTTCGAGATGGCAGAAGGCGCGGATTTCGGCCTGGCTTTCGACGGTTACGCCGGGGCCGAAGATGACATTGGGGGCGATGACCGTATCGCGGCCGATGACCGTGTCATAGGCAAAGAAAACTGTCTCTGGCGCGGTCATTGTCACGCCGTTCTCCTGCGCCTCGGCCCGGGCACGGGCCTGAAAGCTGGCCTCCGCCTGCGCCAGCTGCGCGCGGGTATCGACGCCCAAGGTCTCGCCCTCGTCACAGGTCACGACCGCTGCCGTGCGGCCCTTTGCCCGGGCCATGGCGACGATGTCGGTGAGGTAGTATTCGCCTGCCGCATTGTCGTTCGACAGCCCCGATACAAGTTCGGCCAGCAAGGCGGCATCGACCGCCATCAGCCCGCCATTGCAGAGCGTGACCTCGCGCTCCGCCTCGGTGGCATCCTTGAATTCGACGATCCGGTCCAGAACGCCACCGGCCGTGATGAGCCGACCATAGCGGCGTGGATTGGCGGCGCGGAAGCCGAGGACGGTGACGTCCGCCTCCGACCCGGCCAGCGCCTCCAGAGTCTCGGCGCGGATAAGCGGCGTATCGGCAAAAAGGATCAGCACCTTGCCGGTGAAGCCGTCCAGCGCGGGCAGGGCCTGCGCGACCGCATGGCCGGTGCCGAGCTGTTCGGTCTGCGTGACGGTGATGACGTCCTCATCGACCGCGCGAGCGGCCTTTTCCACGGCTTCACGCTCATGCCCCGTCACGACGATCATGCGCTCGGGCTCCAGCGTTGCACCTGCCCGCATCGCGTGTGCCAGAACGGGTGCGCCTGCCACCTTGTGCAGGACCTTCGGCAGGTCGGAATTCATCCGTGTGCCCTGTCCGGCGGCGAGAATGATGAGCGCTGTGGCCATGAATAAGCTTCCCTTGACGTCCGGCACGTTTTAACGAAGGCCGCGAATGCCGCAAGGGGCGTGGCTTCACAACTCTTTTCGGCAGGTTACAAGGGAACGACCGCGATGCGCACGGTTATTTTCGATCTCGACGGGACGCTGGCGGACACTTCGGCCGATCTGATCGCGGCAGCCAATGCCTGTTTCCGGGGGCTTGGGGTTGGCGACATGCTCGACCCGGTCACCGATGCCCTGACCGCATTTCATGGCGGAAGGGCGATGCTGCGGCTGGGGTTTTCACGGCTGGGGCAGGGCGGCGAAGCCGAGGTTGACGCGCAATATCCCGTCCTGCTCGCGGCTTACGAAGACGGCATCGACCGCGAGACGCGGCTTTATCCTGGCGCCATCGCGGCGGTCGAGGCGCTGAAATCGGCGGGCTACGCGACCGGTATCTGCACCAACAAGCCAGAGCGTCTGGCAGAGGTGCTGATGACACGGCTCGGGGTTCGGGGCCTTTTCGGTTCCCTCATTGGCGCCGATACATTGCCAGTGCGCAAGCCCGATCCGGCACCCTACCGGTTGTCGGTCGAACGGGCCGGTGGCAGGATCGAGAATTCAATCCTGATCGGCGACACGGATACCGACCGCCAGACCGGCCGCGCGGCGGGCGTTCCTGTGGCGCTGGTGACTTTCGGCCCGGCCGGCCGCGATGTGGCCGGCCTCGCGCCGGAGGCCCTGATCGACGATTTCGCCGACCTGCCGGGGATCGTGCGGGGGCTGATCGGGTAGTGCGTGTGTCTTGTTCAGGCGTTTCGGGCTTTTTCGATCGGTTGAAGGCTGGATTTCAGGAATTCGAAGCGGCGCGGCGGTGATTGACCCGTCCAGTCGACAAGAGGAGAAAGCGGTATGAGCGAGCGATTTACCGGCAGTTTCACCCAGCAGGAGCCAATCCCGGAGGCCGGGATCGAAGCTGCGCTGAAGGTCATGCGGCACGGGCGGTTGCACCGCTACAACACCATCGCGGGCGAGGTGGCCGAGGCAGCT
>JAUIDM010000066.1 GCA_030428915.1 Alphaproteobacteria bacterium
GCAGGGGCCTTCCCGCCGATGATCGGCTGGGCTGTGGTCACGGGCGGCGTCTCGGTCGAATCGCTTCTGATGTTCGCGCTGATCTTCATGTGGACGCCGCCGCATTTCTGGGCGCTTTGCCTGTTCATGAAGGACGACTATTCCAAGGCCGGTGTGCCGATGCTGACGGTCACGCACGGCCGGCGCGCGACGCGCAAGCATATCCTGGCCTACACGATCCTTCTGGCCCCCTTCGCCTTTGCCTTGGCGCTAAGTTCGATCGGCGGGCCCGTGACGCTGGTGGCGGCCTTGGTCCTGAATGCGCTCTTCATCGGGGGCGCCATCCGCATCGTCCGGCGCGATGAGGCTGTGGCAGAGGCCGACGGCTACAAGGCCGAAAAGGCCTTCTTCAAATTCTCGCTTGCCTACCTTTTCCTGCATTTCGGCGCGCTTCTGGTGGAAGCCAGCCTTCAGCCCTTCGGGTTCGGGGGATGGTGATGGCGATCCGGCAGGACCATGAGATCCATACCCGCCGCAAGGGGCGCAACCTTGGTCTCGGCCTTGTGCTTGGCGCGCTGGTGGCGCTGATCTTCGGTCTTTCCGTCGTAAAGATATCGCATCTTGAGGAGGGCAAGCTGCCCGCTTCGGAGGCGGCGCAATGAAGCGGCTCGACGGCAATTCCCGGATCGCTGCGATGCTGGTGGGCGTCGTCGTGACCATGGGCGCGCTCGCCTGGGCCGCCGTGCCGTTTTATGACTGGTTCTGCCGGGTGACAGGCTATGCGGGCACCACGAATGTCGCGACCGAAAGCGCCTCGGAAATCCTCGATGAGGTCGTGACCGTCCGCTTCGACGCCAATACCGCCTCTGGCATGCCGTGGGAGTTCCGTCCCCTTCAGAACGAGATGAAACTGAAGATCGGCGAAACCGGCATGGCCTTCTACGAGGCCTACAACCCGACCGACAAACCGGTCGCTGGCACGGCCGCCTACAATGTCGCGCCGGACCTCGCGGGCTATTACTTCAACAAGATCCAGTGCTTCTGCTTCACCGAGCAGGTTCTGAAGCCGGGCGAGAGGGTGGAGATGCCGGTCGTCTTCTATGTCGATCCGGAGCTTGTGGACGACCGCGACGCGGGCCGTATCCGCAATATCACACTGAGCTACACTTTCTACCAAACCGAACTGCCCGAAGCGCAGGCGAGCCTTTCGCCCGACGAAGGCTCTGACTATAACTGAGGCCAAATCAGGGAAACCGACATGGCGCACGCTAAGAACCACGACTACCATATCCTGAAGCCCTCGCTTTGGCCGCTGCTGGGCGCCGTTGGCGGTTTCGTCATGCTGTTTGGCGCAGTTCTCTGGATGAAGAGCATCACGCCCTTCGTCTTCCTCGCTGGCCTCGCGCTGGTGCTTTACGTCATGTACGGCTGGTGGGCTGATGTGGTCCATGAAGGCCAGACGGGTGATCACACGCCGGTGGTGCGGATCGGCCTGCGTTACGGCTTCATCCTCTTCATCATGTCCGAGGTGATGTTCTTCTCGGCTTGGTTCTGGACCTTCTTCAAGCACGCGCTCTATCCGATGACGGAAGGCTCGCCGAAGATCGACGGCGTCTGGCCGCCAGCGGGGATCGAGACCTTCGATCCGTGGCACCTGCCGCTGATCAATACGCTGATCCTTTTGTGTTCCGGTGCCGCCGCGACGTGGGCGCACCACGCTATCGCGCATGAGAACAACCGCAAAGACATGATCAACGGCCTCGCCCTGGCCTGTGCGCTTGGTGCCTTGTTCACCTTCTTTCAGGCCTACGAATATAGCCACGCTGCCTTTGGTTTTGCTGGCAACATCTATGGCGCGTCGTTCTTCATGGCGACGGGTTTCCACGGCGCACATGTGATCATCGGAACGATCTTCCTGATGGTCTGCATGTTCCGCGCGATGAAGGGCCATTTCACACCCGAGCAGCACGTGGGTTTCGAGGCCGCCGCCTGGTACTGGCATTTCGTCGACGTGGTCTGGCTCTTCCTTTTCGCCGCGATCTATATCTGGGGCGCCTGACCGGCACCCCCTGACGGTAACGCGAAACGCGGGGGGCATCGCTCCCCGCGTTTTCACTTTGAGGGCCTCATGCGCCGATATCTCTCTGCCCTGATCCTCGGCGCCGGTGGCGTTGCCATCCTGATGTCGCTCGGCATCTGGCAGGTGCGGCGGCTGACTTGGAAAGAGGGCGTGATCGCCGCGATCGAGGCGCGGATCGGGGACGAACCGGTGCCGCTTTCCGGCATGACCAGCCCTGATCCCGATGACGATCTTTATCGGCCTGTGACTGTCGCCGGCAGGACCACGGGCGAAGAGATTCTGGTCCTGTCCGGTCAGAGGGAGCTTGGACCCGGCTTCCGTGTCATCGCCGTATTCGAGGCCGAGGACGGACGACGCATCCTGCTCGATCGTGGCTTCATCCCGGAATCGGGCCGGGCGATACCGCGTCCGGGTGTTCAGCTCAGCGTCACTGGCAACCTTCTTTGGCCGGATGATGCCGACCGTTTCACCCCGCCGCCCGATGAAAAAACCGGCCTATGGTTCGCCCGCGACGTGGCCGCGATGTCCAAAAGCGTCAAAACCCTGCCGGTTCTTGTCGTGGTTCGGACGGAAGAGGGGAACGCTCAGGGTATCGTCCCGGTGCCAGTCGATACGTCGCATATCCCGAACGACCACCGCAACTACGCGATCACCTGGTTTTCGCTGGCTGCAGTCTGGGCGGGGATGACAGCGTTTCTTCTCTGGCGTATCAGGCAGCGGAAGATTTGAGGAACTGACATGCGCTATATCTCGACCCGCGGCGCGGCCCCATCCCTTGGCTTCGGCGAGGCGATGCTGACCGGGCTCGCGCGTGACGGCGGGCTTTATGTGCCCGAGACGATCCCGACCCTGTCGGCCGATGAGATCCGGGCGCTGGGGGGCGTGTCCTACGAGGAAGCCGCATTCCGTGTGATGCGCCCCTTCGTGGGCGATGCCTTCACCGACGAGGAATTCCGCCGCGCCATCGCGAAGGCCTATGAAGGTTTCGGTCACACGGCCCGCGCCCCGCTGGTGCAACTTGCGCCCAATCACTTCCTGCTGGAACTGTTCCACGGCCCGACGCTCGCGTTCAAGGACTTCGCCATGCAGCTGATCGGCCAGCTGTTCCAGATCGCGCTCAAGCGCGAGGGCCGCCGCGTCACCATCGTCGGCGCGACGAGCGGAGATACCGGCTCGGCCGCGATCGAGGCGTTCCGGGGCCTCGACAATGTCGACGTCTTCATCCTCTTCCCCGAAGGCCGCGTGTCGGATGTGCAGCGCCGCCAGATGACGACGCCTGCCGAAAGCAATGTCCACGCGCTGGCGCTGAAGGGCGACTTCGACGATTGCCAGGCGCGGCTGAAGGACATGTTCAACCATTTCGAGTTCCGCGATGCGGTCGGGCTAGCGGGAGTCAACTCTATCAACTGGGCGCGGGTTCTGGCGCAGGTGGTTTACTATTTCACCTCGGCGGTGTCGCTAGGCGCTCCGGACCGGAACATCAGCTTCACCGTGCCCACCGGCAATTTCGGCGACATCTTCGCAGGCTATATCGCAAAGCGTATGGGCCTGCCCATCGACAGGCTAGTGATCGCCACGAACCAGAACGACATCCTGCACCGCTGCCTGACGACCGGGCGTTATGAGATGGACGGGGTCAAGCCCTCCATTTCACCCTCGATGGATATCCAGATTTCTTCGAACTTCGAACGCGCCCTCTTTGACGCCTATGGCCGCGACGGCAAGGCGGTGGCGCAGCTTATGGCCGAGATGAAGGAGACGGGCGGCTTCACGGTCAGCCAGGGCGCGCTGGAGGCTTTGCGAGAGCTTTTCGTCTCTGGCCGCGTGTCCGAGGAAGAAACGCTGGCGACGATCACCGCGATGCACAAGGCGACGGGGGAACTGCTCTGCCCGCACACGGCGGTCGGCGTTGCCGTGGCGGGTATGAACCGCGAACCCGACGTGCCCATGATCACACTGGCCACCGCCCATCCCGCGAAATTCCCCGATGCTGTCGAACAGGCGACCGGTATCCGCCCCGGCCTGCCCGAGCGCATGGGCGATCTTTTCTCCCGCCCCGAACGTGTTACATCTGTGCCGAATGACCTCGCGGCCCTTGAGGCGCTGGTCCATGAAAGGCGGAAGACTTGACGATCAGACTGACCACCCTGCCGAACGGGTTGCGCATCGTGACCGAACGGATGCCTGGGCTTGCCTCGGCCTCCCTCGGCATATGGTTGACGGCGGGCGGGCGGCACGAGCGGCTGGAACAGAACGGCATCGCACATTTCCTTGAGCATATGGCGTTCAAGGGCACGGCGCGGCGCACGGCGCTGCAGATCGCCGAAGAGATCGAGGATGTGGGCGGCTATATCAATGCCTATACAAGCCGCGAGATGACAGCCTATTACGCCCGCGTGCTTGAGGCCGACGTGCCCCTCGCGCTTGACGTAATTTCCGACATCGTGCTGAACCCGGTCTTTGACGAGAAAGAGATCGAGACCGAGCGCCACGTGATCCTGCAGGAGATCGGGCAGGCGCTGGATACGCCCGACGACATCATCTTTGACTGGCTGCAGGAAGCGGCCTTCCCGGATCAGGCGCTGGGGCGCACGATCCTCGGCCCCGCCGAACGCGTCTCCAGCTTTGGCCGCCGTGATCTGACGGGCTTTGTCGGCGAACATTACGGGCCCGACCAGATGATCCTTTCGGCCGCCGGCGCGGTCGATCACGACGCCATTGTCAGGGCTGCGGAGGCGATTTTCGGCGCCCTGAAACCCGTCGGCGCGCTGCCCCTGCAACCTGCCGCCTGGGCGGGAGGGGAGCGGCGCGAGGTCAAGGATCTGGAACAGGTCCATTTTGCCATGGGATTCGAGGCGCCCGCAGTCACCGCTGACGATTTCTTCACCGGACAGGTCTATGCGACAGCCCTTGGCGGTGGCATGTCCTCGCGCCTGTTCCAGAAGATCCGGGAAGAACGCGGGCTGTGTTATTCGATCTACGCGCAGGCCGGCGCTTACGAGGATACCGGCATGATCACGATCTATGCCGGCACCTCGGCCGAGGAGATCGGCGATCTTTGTACGCTCACCATGGACGAGTTGAAGCGCGCGGCCGAGGATATGAGCGAGGCGGAGCTTGCGCGCGCCCGTGCGCAGATGAAGGCAGGCTTGCTGATGGGGCTCGAAAGCCCGTCGGCGCGGGCCGAGCGCATGGCAAGGCATCTGGCGATCTGGGGTCGAGTGCAGGACGTGGCCGAGACGGCGGCCGAGATCGACGCAGTAACCCGCGCCGGTATCCGTGACTTTGCGGGCGGGCTTGCAGGCCGGGCGCACTCCGCGCTTGCGCTCTACGGGCCGGTCGAGCGGGCCCCTGGACTGGAGAGCTTGCGCGAAAGGCTTGCGGCCTGATGCTGCTGAGGCGGCGCCGCGTCCGGATCGAGACCGAGCGCATGACGCTGCGCCTGCCGCAGCATGGAGATTTCCGCGCCTGGGCCTCCTTGCGCGACGACAGCCGCGAATTCCTGACCCAGTGGGAGCCGGTCTGGTCGCCCGATCACCTGACCCGCAAGGCCTTTACCAACCGCGTCTACTGGGCGCAGCGGGCCGAGTCCGGCGGAACGGCAGTGCCCCTCTTTCTGATCCGGCGGGCCGACGAGGCGCTGTTGGGTGCGGTGACGGTCGACAATATCCGGCGCGGCCCGGCGCAGGCGGCGACCATCGGCTATTGGATCGGCGCCCCCCATGCCCGGCAGGGCTACATGGCCGAAGCCCTTCGTGCGGTCATCCACTACTGCTTCACGACGCTCGACCTCTCGCGGCTCGAGAGCGCCTGCCTGCCGGAGAACGCCGCCTCGCGCGGGGTGCTGGAAAAATGCGGCTACAAGTATGAAGGCGTCGCGCAGAGCTATCTTCAGATCAACGGCCGCTGGCGCAACCATGTCCTCTACGCGAACCTGCGTGGTGACCGCCGTGGCCGGACGGAGATCGGGTAACGAGGGTTGGCACCGAGCTTGCCAGGGAAGAGTGCCCGGGCGTGGCATTGCATCTCTACTCCCCGAAGGCGTTTTCAATCCAAACAGGCACGAGAAACGAACACGGAGACGTGAGGCGCCAGGATTTTCTTTCCCCGTTACGCGTCATGGGCTTAGGCTTTCGGCGGAGGTCCCGCCATGTTCCGCCTGTTCGCACAGCTTTTCGTAGGTCTTGCCGTTGCACAGCCTGCCGACGCCCAGACCCGCACCCCCAGCCATTGCATCGCTATCGCCGATGCCGCGCCCGAAATGGTCTGGCGTGCCGGATGGGGCGATCCCTTGCCGGCCGAAACGGTGCGGCTGTCCTATATCGGGCATTCGACCTATTATATCGAGACCCATGGTGGGCTCTCTGTCGCGACCGACTATACCGGCATGCTCGGCATGGCCGACGTCGTGCCGGACGTGGTGACGATGAACCATGCCCATTCCTCGCACTGGACCTCGGAGCCCGATCCCCGCATTCCGAACGTGCTGCAAGGCTGGGACTGGACCGGTGAACCGGCCGACCATCACCTCGACCTCGGCGAGATGCTGGTCCGCAACGTGCCCACGGATATCCGCCGCCCCGGCGGCGCGGTGGAAGCCGCCGGAAACTCGATCTTCGTCTTCGAGGTGGCGGGGCTATGCATCGGTCATCTCGGCCACCTCCATCACGAACCGACGCCCGAACAATATGCCGCCCTCGGGCGTCTGGACGTGGTGATGGTGCCCGTGGATGGTGGCATGACGCTTGACCTGCCGACGATGATCCGGGTGGTGAAGCGGCTCCGCTCCTCGATCGTCCTGCCGATGCACTGGTTCGGCGCGGGGACACTCTCGGCCTTCCTTTCGGGCATGGAGGACGAGTTTGTGATCGAGCTGCGCGAAGAGACATCACTGGAGGTGTCGCTTGCCAGCCTGCCGTCGCGGCCCACCGTCATCGTCCTGATGCCGCGACCCCTGCAATAGGTCTTGCCGGAGCGCGCCGCCCATGCTTCTACGTGAAGCATGCTCAATCCCGCCGATGCCGCCTTTGCCGAAAGACTGACCGCCCTCTTGCCGGCGGGGACGATAAGCGCCGCCGAGCCGCGCTATCTGGAAGAGCCGCGCCGCAGGGCAACGACCCCTGCCGCCCTTCTGGCAAGGCCGCGATCGACTGCCGAGGTCGCCAGTATCGTCCGCGCCTGCGCCAGCGCGCGGGTGGGAATCGTGCCCTGGGGCGGGGGGACGGGGCTGGTTCTGGGGCAGGTGATGCCGCAAGACCCGGCGCCGCTGATCCTGTCGTTGGAACGGTTGACCGCGCTGCGCGGCATCTGGCCCGAGGAAGGGCTGATGGTGGCCGAGGCGGGACTGACGCTCGCCGGGGCGCAGGCGGCGGCGGGTGCGGCCGGGCGCCTATTTCCCCTGTCACTTGCCTCCGAAGGCACGGCCTGCATCGGCGGCAATCTTGCGACCAATGCGGGGGGCACGGCGGTGCTGCGTTACGGCAACGCGCGTGAGTTGTGTCTTGGGGTGGAGGCCGTCCTGCCCGACGGATCGGTGCTGAACGGGCTGAAACGGCTGAGGAAGGACAATACCGGCTATGATCTGACGGACCTGCTGATCGGTTCCGAAGGCACGCTGGGCATCATCACCGCTGCGACCCTGCGGATTTTCCCCCGGCCCGCCGCCACCGGAACGGCCATGTTCGTCGTCGCCGGGCCAGAGGCGGCGCTGTCGCTCCTGTCGCTGATGCAGGAGGCGACGGGCGGCAATGTCACCAGCTTCGAACTGATCCATCGGCAGGGGCTCTTGTTTCTCGATGAGGTCATGCCGGAACAGCGCCAGCCCTTCGCCGACCGGCCCGAATGGTCCGTGCTGGCCGAGATCGGCCTGCCCCCCGGCCTCGATCCCGAGGTCATCCTGGCGACGATCTACGAGGCGGCCGGGACACTCGTCACGGACGGGGTCATCGCCTCGAGTGCTGCACAGGCGCAGGCGCTGTGGGATCTGCGCGAGGCCCTGCCTGAGGGCAACCGGCGGATCGGGGCCATCGCCTCGCACGACATCTCACTGCCGATGTCCGAAATCGCCGCGTTCCTGCGCCGGGCGGGGCCTGTGGTGGATGGGATAGGGCCGTTCCGGATCAACTGTTTCGGCCATCTCGGCGATGGCAACCTGCATTACAATGTCTTCCCGCCCAAAGGCGGCCGTGCCGCTGATCACGCCGAAAAGGCAGGGGAAATTCAGCGCGCCGTGCATGATCTCGTGCATGAATTCGGCGGCTCCATCAGCGCCGAACACGGGATCGGGCGGTTGAAACGGGACGATCTTGTCCGCTATGGCGACCCCGCCAAACTGACCGCGATGCGGGCGATCAAGGCGGCGCTCGACCCCCTTGGCATCATGAATCCGGGCGCCGTCCTATAGCACGTGAGGCCCCACCGGCGGAGAACCGGCGGGGCCCGGAGCGAACGGGTGTTGCATAAGCTGCAAGCCTCTGCCGGGACGACCCCGACGGACCCACACTAGGGCAATGCTCCTTAGCGGAAGGTTAATGCCTCACGCCCCTTCGAATTCGCAAAGCGCATGCACGTTCATGCCGAGTTTTTCGAGCAGTTTCCGCCCCCCAAGCTCTGGCAGATCGATGACGAAGGCGCAGCCGATGATCTCGGCGCCGAGCCGTTCGCAGAGTTTGATCCCCGCCTCGCAGGTCCCGCCGGTGGCCAGCAAGTCATCGACAATCAACACTTTTTCCCCCGGCATGAGGGCGTCGTCATGCACCTCCATCACCGCCTCACCATATTCGAGCGTATAGGCCTGAGAGATCACGGCGCCGGGCAGCTTGCCCTTCTTGCGGATGGGTACAAACCCCACGGAGAGCTGGTGCGCGATGGCCCCGCCAAGGATGAAGCCCCGCGCCTCCAGCCCCACGACCTTGTCGATCGCCTCGCCCGCATAGGGGTGCAAAAGCTGGTCGATCGCCATGCGGAAGCCACGGGCATCGGCGAAAAGCGTGGTCACATCGCGGAACATGATCCCCTCATGCGGGAAGTCGGCGATGGTGCGGATATAGTCCTTGACGGTCTTTCTCATGGCGGCCCCGGCGCTGTCAGAAACGCCCCCTCGTAGCACGGGAAACGGCATCGGCGAAGCGTCGGCTTTCTGTCGGCAAAACGTATGGCACGCGTATGGCAGGCCGTATGGCCGCTAGTCCCTCCGGATGATGCCGGTGATAGCGGCGGCACCGAGGGCGGTGACGATCCAGCCGAGCGACGAGAGCACCCAGCGCGCCCACCAGAGTTGTCGCCCCCACCACTCTCGCGTGGTCGAGGGCGCCCATGCCTCCGTCTGTCCCAGCGTCAGGATCGGGACCACCACGTCGAAGCCATAGGCATAGCGGTTGAACGTCTCCCAATCCTGTCCCGGCGCATTGTCGGCGGACCATGCTTCAGCAGGGTTCTGGATGGATGTGTCATCGGCCAGATCGGTCCAGCCCGATGAGACGAGGATGGGACCGGAATTCGGGGCGAAGCTGCCCTCGTTCCATGCGCGGTTGGAGAGGAAGGTTGCGATCAGGAACAACACACCCAGCGCGATCACACTTCGCACCGGCGCGTGGCCATAGCCGGTGATCCCGCGCAGGACGGTGTCCCAGACCCATCGGATGAGATTGCGGCCATCTGCCCAGAGGCTTTTGAACGCAACGCCGACGTTGCCGTTCGGAACGATGCGAGAGGTGTCGCGGATATGCTGGCGGACAAGTTGCTCCTGCTTGATCCGCACTGCCCGCGCGGCACGGTCGTGGCCCATCTCACGCAGAACTTTGGCAAGTTGGTTATAGGGTTGCGGGAAGAATTCGCCGCCCCAGCGGTCTCCCTTGCGGAGCCATTTAAGCCGAGTTTTTGCGTCGGTTGGTGCGTCACCGATCCTGTCATAGGAAAAACCATCGAGAATGAGCCGCCCTCCGTCTGGCCAGCTATTCATTTTGTCGACCAGATCGCCAACATGCGCGGCAGCAAGGATGACACGACCCGATTCAACTGTGTTATCTCTCCAGAAAAATTGCCCCGTCACGTGCATTCTGGCGGCATTCAATGCATCACCACGCGAGTTAGAAAACGTCCCCTCGCGGCACGCGAATTGTCCGCCGATCTTTGCGCTTGACAGGCGAACCAATCCCCTTGAAACGAAACCGTCGCGGAAGAAGACAGAACCGGCGACCTCTATACCCTGCGCATTAAGGGCATCTGCGCCATCATTTTCGAAAGTGCTTCTGACACATGCGAGTTGTCCACCGATCTTTGCACCCGAAAGACTCACCTTGCCCATTGCGACGAAGCCATTGGAAAGGCGGACGGAACTTGACACATTAGTGCCCTGAGCATTGAGGCCGGGTAGCCAACTGCCGGAAAGGTTTAGAAACTGGAACCGGCTTTCCAATGCCTGAACAGGATTGTCAAACCGGCAGCGAACAAGTGCAGTTCCGCCGGTCGCTCGCGCGAAGCTGACGTCAAGACGGCCTTTGACAAAGGCTCCCATGAGTCGAACACCCCATTCATCCAACTTGCATTTCTCGCACCCCCCCAAGATTAGGTAGCGCAGCAATTCGGCACGGATATTGCGGTCCGGGTGCGGGCCTTCGGGGCGGCTGCCATCGCCGAGTCTACATGGCCGCCCCTCGCGGCAGCACTCGATCAAATAGCGCTCGGGCTCCGTCAGCGCCACTTCGCCCTTCAGTGCCTCCCACTCGGCAAGTGTTCTGAGCCGCGCCATGCCGTTCTCCCTTCACCCGTTTTCAGATTGCGGGGGAATGTCGGCTCGCGCAAGGCTTGTGTGGGCTCAGGCCCCGAGCACCCGTCCGGCCACCGCATCCAGCCTTGCCACCAGCGAAGGCTCGCGTTTTTCCGGGGCTGTCATGATCGCGTGGTCGAGGGCGCGGTCGCAGGTGTGGGGGCAGGTTTCGGGCCGGTCGCGGAGGAAGGCGGGGAGGCGTTTGACGAGCGCGCGGGCATTGGCGGAATTGCCCGTCAGCGTCGCGATGACCTGCGCCACGTCCACCGCGTCGTGGTCGGGGTGCCAGCAGTCGTAATCCGTCACCATCGCGACCGAGGCGTAACAGAGCTCAGCCTCGCGGGCGAGCTTGGCCTCGGGCATGCCGGTCATGCCGATGACGTCGGCCTGCCAGACATCGCGGTACATGCGGCTTTCGGCCAAGGTGGAGAATTGCGGCCCCTCCATGGCGAGGTAGGTGCCAGTATCGTGCACCCGAATGCCCTCGGCCTCTGCCGCCGCCACGCAGGCCGCCGAGAGGCGGGGGCAGGTCGGGTGGGCGAGGCTGACATGGGCGACGCAGCCGGTGCCGAAGAAGGATTTCTCGCGCGCGATGGTGCGGTCGATATATTGATCGACCACGACGAAATCGCCCGGCGCCATATCCTCGCGGAACGATCCGCAGGCCGAGACGGCGATGACATCGGTCACGCCGAGCCGCTTCAGCGCGTCGATATTGGCGCGGTAGGGGACGGTCGTCGGCGAATGAACATGGCCGCGCCCGTGGCGGGGCAGGAAGGCCATGCGGATGCCGTCGAGCCGCCCGGTCAGGATCTGGTCCGACGGCGCGCCCCAGGGCGTTTCGACAGCCTGCCAGCGCGCCTCCTCCAGCCCCTCGATCTGGTAGACGCCAGAGCCGCCGATGATGCCGATCACGGGTTCCGCCATGGGATTCTCCTTTTGCGTGAGGGCGAGGCTAAGCGCAGGGCGGGACGAGGGAAAGAGCCGAGTTGGCAGGGCGGCGTTCCGCCGGTAGTGCCGGTTTCAGGCGGATTAGTCCTGACCCGGGCGGAGCATCTCGAACACCTCGGTCACGACGGAATAGTCGCGATAGCCGCCCCGGGCGAGGGGTTGGAACTTCAGGACGTCGAAGCGGCCGTCCACGACGCAATCGTCGCGCAGGTGGATGCCGGTGACCTCGCCGATGATCAGGTGGTTGTCCTTGCCCAGAAGCCGGACGATCTGCGTCACCTTGCATTCGAGCACGGCCGGGGCATCCTTCACGCGCGGGCAGGGGATGGTCTCGCATTCCGTGCGCTCCACCCCCGCAAGGGTGAATTCGTCGGTGCCGGGGGGATAGCTGCCCGAGGTCAGGTTCATCGCCGCGCGCGCGGCATATTCGACGATGTTGACGGCGAAGACGCGGGTTTCCTCGATATTTGTCAGGCTGTCCTTGCGGCCTGTCGAGGCGAACATGACCTGTGGCGGGGTATAGGCCACGCCGTTGAAGAAGGAATAGGGGGCGAGGTTGTCCCCGGACGCGCCGCGAGAGGAGATCCAGCCGATGGGGCGCGGCGTGATGATCGCGTTGAAGGGATTGTGCGGTAGGCCATGGCCGTCTTCGGGTCGGTAGAACATCGTGCCTCTCATTCGGTTTGAACCGATCCTGCCCGCATGTTAGGGGCGAATTCCAGCGGATTCGGGGAGTTCGGCGCAAGTGTACAGGCTGGAGGAGGAGACGGAGGCGGACTGGTGGGAGGTCGAGGCTCTTTACGACCTCTGCTTCGCGCCGGGGCGGACGGCCTTGTCTTCGTACCGCTTGCGCGATGGGGTGGCAAAGGTGGCCGAGCTGTGCCTGACGCTGCGCGACACCGACGGAACGCTGGCTGCGGTGATCCGGTTCTGGCCGGTCAGGGTCGGCGGCCAGAAGGTGTTGCTTCTCGGTCCTATCGCGGTTCATCCGACGCGGCAGGGTGAGGGTCTGGGCGCGATCCTGATGCATGAAAGCCTGGCAGAGGCGGCGCGTCTGGGATGGGAGCGGGTGCTGCTGGTCGGCGACGCGCCCTATTACCGCAAGTTCGGCTTCCGTAAGCTCGAAGGGGTCGAGATGCCGCCACCCACGAACCCGGACCGCGTTCTGGGCCTTTCGCTGCGTCCCGGCGCATGGGATGGCGTTGCGGGCGAGGTCACGAAGGCCGTGGATTGAACCGGCGCCCGGCGCTTCATATTTAGAAGCCATGGAAAACGATCCGAACCTTCCGGTTCCGGCGGTACTGGATGGTGTGCCGGTTCTTACGCTGCCTCCCGATGCTCTGGTGGAGATATCGGCCCTTGCCCTGCGCCTGAAGCGTGCCAACGGGCCGGTGATGCGGGTGATGAATGTGATTGGCGGCAAGGTGGAGACGCGGCTTTCGGGCCTGCCCGCGGGCGTGAAGCGGCTGATCGAGACCGGAACGGCCGAGATCCTCGAAGGCGCCTATTGGGCGGCGGGCAAGGTGGGCGCACACCCGTCGGTGCCCGAGACCGGCGATTGGGGTCACCGGGTGGCCGCCGCCACCGGCGGCGCGCTCGGCGGGTTCGGGGGCATTGGCTCAGCCATGGTGGAACTGCCCGCCACCGTCGCGGTCTTTTTCGGCGCGATGCAGAAAGTCGCGGGTGAATACGGCTTCGATCCGGGCGCGGAAGAGACGCGGCTGACCTGTCTGGAGATCTTCGGCGCCGGTGGCCCCTTGGCAGGCGATGATGGGGTCGATACCTCGTTCCTTGGCACGCGGCTTGCCGTCAACGGCGCGACCTTGCAGGCGATGATCCAGCAGGTGGCGCCGGCTTTGGCGATTGTTCTGGGCCGCAAGCTGGCGAGCCAGTCGGTGCCGGTTCTGGGCTCGGCCGCCGGGGCGGGGATTAATCTCGCCTTCCTCTCCTATTACCGCGACATGGCGCATGTCCGCTTCGGGCTGAAACGGTTGGAGGATCGGTATGGGGCCGAGACGGTGGAGGTCGAGTTCCGTCAGAGCCTGATGCGGCTGGGGCGGGAAAGCTGACGGGCCACACCGACACGTGATGCGCCGTGGGGCGGGTTCCGCTTGACCTGTGACGGGGCGGCACCGATATGCCGGGACTGACCCTGCACGAGAAGCGTTTCAGATGGCACATTCCGAGGATACGGACATCACCTTCGCCCGGCTGCCAGAGATCGCGCCGGAAGACATCATTGCGCATATGTCCGACCCGCGCATGGCCGAACACATGCCGCTTCTGACCTTCACCTGGGACCGCGCCCGGCTGGACGCATTTGTCGCGGCCAAGGAGGCATGCTGGAAGCGCGACGGGCTGGGGCATTGGGCCTTCCTGTCGGGTGGCGCCTATGTCGGCTGGGGCGGGTTCCAGAAAGAGGGTAAGGAGTGGGATTTCGGGCTGGTGCTGCGCCCGCAGAATTTCGGTCTTGGGATGCGGATCGCGAAAAAGGCGCTGGACTTTGCCCGGGCCGATGCCCGCATTCCTTACGTGACCTTCCTGCTGCCGCCGTCGCGCAAGAAACTCGGCGCGTTGGCGAGGCTTGGGGCGCGGGCCATGGGCCAGGTGGATTACGAGGGCGAGCGCTTTCTGAAATACCGTCTGGAGACGGCCTGATCGTTGCTCCGGGCGCACGCGTTTTGTTCTCCGGTCAGAGTCGTGCGCCGGGATTACGGGTCAAGCTTCGGACGATCTGCAAAGAAGTCGGGGTTTTTCGGAATGGGATGAACGCCGCGCCGGACATACCTTTCCGTCATCGAACGGGTAATCGGGCCTGTTCTGAACGGAAAGGACCATTCCCATGCCCATCGGCTTTGTCACCAAGACTATCCATTCCTGGCTCGACTACCCGGTCGCCGCCCTGCTCATCATCCTGCCCTTCGCACTGGGGCTGGGCGAGAGTAATCCCGCCGCGCTCTGGCTGTCGGTCGCGACCGGCATCGCTGCACTGATCCTGACGGTCTTCACCGACCACCAGACCGGCCTGATCCGCGTCGTGCCATACCGGGTGCATATGGCGGT
>JAUIDM010000067.1 GCA_030428915.1 Alphaproteobacteria bacterium
CTGCTTCTTCTTCATCGCATGGCGGAGGCCGGGAAAGGCAGGCTGCTTGGGCATCGGCGAGGGTCCTCTGTCGTCCCCGCCAGTCTACCCCAAGCCGCTCAGCACGCGAGGTTTTTCAGACGTTCCTCTTCATAGAACTGGAACGGGGCATTGGTGACGATGTAATCAATGTCCGAGATCCGCACCGGCCACACGTCAAAGGCCTGCCCGCTTTCCGACATGAAAATCAGGTAGGCATAAGGTTCCAGCGTATAACGATCGGTGTGAGTGGGAAGGGAAAAGACCGATCTGTCTTCGGAAAGACGGAACACCTCGAGCCAGTTGGCCTCTTGGGAAATCTTGTAGATGTCCCCGGCGTTCATCATTTCGGAAGAACAGATGCTCTCTCCCAGAAAAACACCGAAACGTACCTGAAAATACCTGGATGCACACAGATAGAAAACCTCATGAGACATATCAGGATACATCTCGAGAAGATCGTGGGATGAGAATGCGCCAGGTTCTACTAGGCGCATGACATACCGGGCCTGGAGAAGGAGATATGAGCAAACGGCACGTGCAATTCCCGACTCTCTGTCAAAAACGTTTGAACTAGGCCCCATGCGAGGCCAGCGGCAGCCAAAGTCGGCCCACATCTCTGCCCTGTTGCGGTTTCGATGCGACCTTCTGTAAAAGAAGCAAAACCCATGCCAAGTTGCCGACCTGTCCGGTCCGCACATCCATCGGATGAAATACCGCTGTCCCGAGCATGGTACGCCGGTCTGAAAAATGCCCTTTGTGACATTCTCATCCGCGGCACCCCTTAATAGTGTTATTCAATTCCGGAGTGGTGGCCTTGAAAAACTGAATAACGCTCAAATTGAAAAAGAAAGTCCTATACCCAAAAGCAAAATTATTCCGGCCCAGACGTAATCCAGATCCATTTTTAAATTTATCTTTTCCCGTATCGATTCTTTCTTGCGCCTGCTCTCAAAGACATATTGAGGGTACAGGCTTGGAAACGCGGGAAGTTCTTTGGATGTTTTGCGCTTCATGGAAAGAACGAAATGGCCATATACTGATTTTCAGATCAGTTAAATGCGCGACCATACCCGCATCAATCATGCGGCATATCCAAAGATACGAAACTATCATCATTTCCGGTGTGGAGCAATTCGTCACCAAAGATACCGGATCACATGTCCGGCCTTGGTGGGACAGCCCAAGCTGTCATTCGGTCATGCGGCGGAACTGCCCCTGAGCGCTCCGCCGGCAGACGTGTTCGTCAGATCAGCGCCCGTTCCCGACTGATCATCGCTGCATGGGCCCGGTTGCGCGCACCCAGCTTCTTGCAGATCGACCGCATGTGCATCTTCACGGTGACCTCACTGGCATCCATGCCGCGGGCGATCTCCTTGTTGGTCAGCCCGTCCGCAGCCAGCCGCAGAACATAGAGTTCCTTGTCGGACAGGTCATGATCCTTGCCCGAGCTGTCCGCACCGACGCTTGCGGTGTCCATGGGTACGAAGACCTGGCCCGACATGATCAGCTGGATCACGCTGTCGAGCGATTTGAGCGGCATGGTCTTGGGGATCAGACCTTTGCAGCCCAGTTCGAGAGCGCTGTTCAGGAAATGCCGATCCACCATGCCGGTGAACAGCACCACCTTGCCGTCGCCAGCCGTCTTGATGACTTTCTGTACACTTTCGAGCCCGACCATGCCCGGCATCTTGAGATCCAGCAGAATGATATCGAAATCGCCGTGTTCGTTCAGCAGCGCCAAAGCGCCGTTCAGCGTATCGGTGGTGATCGCTTCGTAATCCGGCATGGCATTCAGCATGGTGCTGACAGCCTCCACGAGGAGATTGTGATCATCGGCGAGAAGGAGTTTCAACGTCATGTGTTTCCCAGTTCTGCTCTGCGGTTCCGTGCGGTCATCAACCAGCTACAAAATCACATATACTTTTAACATATTTGCGCACTTTTGCTAGGATTTACCATGGTAAAATAAGTCGGCGGTGCTCTTTGGCGAGGGGGTGCACTTTTGAACTCAGGCCGGTGCAGATAGGCCGCAGAAGGGTGATCATCAGTCGTCCAGAAGGCGCGCGATCTGGTGCCGCAGCGCTCCGGCAAAGCACGCCAATGCACAGACACCCAGCAACGCGGCTTTGGGGAAGGGCGCGTCAACGGCGGTGCCGAGGCTCCACAGTCCCACCCCGACATAACACAGGGTCGAGATCATCTCTCCGGTCGAACGGTGGCGTCGTGTCATGGTCATGTCCTTTCCTGTCGGCGGCCGAATTCGTCCACACTCAGCTCTGCGGGCACATCGATGTCCGGGGTGGGTTCGGGCTGACCCTGTTCCAGTCGCCACACATGGGCGAGGATGACGGCCACCGCGGTATAGAGCTGCTGGGGAATCTCCCGGCCGATTGCACCGTAAAAATAAAGCGCCCGCGCCAAGGGCGGCACGCGCAAGGTCATGACCCCGGCACGGCGTCCGCGGCGGATGACTTCCTTGGCGATCGGGCCCTTGCCCATCGCAAGCACCACCGGGGCACCGCCGGCCGCCGGGTCGTATTTCAGCGCCACGGCAAAATGCGTCGGGTTGGTGATGATGGCTGTGGCCTGCGGCACATCCGCAAGCGCCTTGCGCTCGGCGGCACGGCGCGAGGCCTCCATCTGTTTGCGGCGGATCGCGGCCTTGAGTTCGGGCGAGCCTTCGGATTCCTTCATCTCGTCCTTGAGGTCCTGGCGCGACATCCGCAGCGACTTGGTGTTGGAATGGATCTGCCAGCCCAGATCGATCGCCGCGATCACCGCCAGCGCCACAAGCAGCCCCGCCAGCACCCGCAGCAGGACCGTTCCCAGAAGGGTGGTGGCCACATCGGGATCGGTCATCGACATGCCCAGAACCGCCGGCAGGAACGGGCGCAGCATCAGCAACCCCGCCCCAAGCAGCAGCGTCACCTTGAGCACCGCCTTGCTGAGATCGACCAGCGCCTTCATCGAGACCATGCGCTTGAGCCCGGCCAGCGGATTGATTTTGTCGAGCTTCACCCCAAGCGCCTTGGGTGCGAAGTTCAGACCACCCATGCCGAATTGTGCCAGAAGCACCGTAACCATCATCGGAATGCCGACCACCGCGCCGCTGGCCAGAACCCACCAGAACACGGTTTCGGCACGCAGGATCATCAGGCTCTCGAGCGACTGACCCGGGTCGATCACAAACCCGGAGGCCCAATGGCTTGCGACATCGGGCAGGAAGGACTTGCCCAGCAACAGCATCAGCGTGCCCATGCTCAGCGTCGAGAAGACAAACACTTCGATCGAGGTCGTGATCTTGCCGTCCTTGCGCGCGTCATCGCGCCGCTTCTGGGTCGGTTCCTCGGTCTTTTCCTGTCCGTCGTCACTCTCGGCCATCGACGCCCCCGCCCAGCAAGTCGCCCATGTGCTGCAAGGCCTGTGCCATATGATCCAAGAGCGCTTCGCCCAAGGTGACGGTGGTCAGGAACAGCAGAACCAGAGTCACGGTCATGGTGAGCGGGAAACCGAAAGCAAAGATGTTGAGCTGTGGCGACGAGCGGGTGATCACCCCGATCACGATATTGAGCAACAGCAGCACCGACACCACCGGCAGCATCAGCCGGACAGCGGCGGCGAACATCTCGCCGGTGGCCCCGAGTCCGTCCTCGACGAAGGCGGTGCCGGGTGCGGACGGGCCGGGCGGCAGAAGGGTATAGCTTTCCAGCACCAGCCGGATCGCCACCAGATGACCATCCACGGCCACGAAGGTCGCCAGCAGAAACAGCATGAAGAACTGTCCGACCACCGGCGTCTGGCTGCCGGTGGCAGGATCGACCTGTGCGGCCAGACCCAGGCCGGCAGTGTTGGCGATCCGGTCCCCGGCCATCACGGCGGCGGCGAAATAGATCTGCAGCACCAGACCCGCCGCCAGCCCGATGCCCAGCTCGCGCAGCACCCAGGTCACGCTTTGCAGCGAGGCCAGATCCGAGGCGGCAGGCATCTGCACATGTCCGACGATCCAGACCGCGATGCAGACCGAGATGATGATGCGCACAGGCAGCGACACGAATCGTGCGGCAAAGAGCGGCGCCGAGAGAACAAAGGCTCCGATCCGCAGCATCGCGAACAGGAATTGCAGCCCCAGCTCGGTCAGTGCGGCCAGTTCCAGTCCCGGAATGCCCGAGGGTGACGCGGCCAGATCCGGCAGCATGGTCAGTTCATCGTGGCGATGGTGTCGAAGACGAAGGCGAAGTAATCGGTCATCTGGGTCAGCATGAAGCTCGAGCTGAGCGCCATGGCGAGGATGACGATGCCCAGTTTCGGCACGAAGCTCAGCGTTGCCTCGTTGATCGAGGTGGCCGCCTGAAGGATGCCGATCACCAGACCCACCGCCAGCGCGACGACAAGGATCGGCCCCGCAGTCATCAGGATGGTCCAGTAGGCCATCTTGAGATGTTGGATATTGCTGTCGAAATCCATGTCAGAGACCTCCGGCGAAACTGCTGGCGAGCGACCCCATGGTCAGGGCCCAGCCATCGACCAGCACGAAAAGAAGAAGTTTGAACGGCAGCGACACGATCATCGGCGACAGCATCATCATACCAAGCGCCATCAGGATCGATGCGATGGCCATGTCGATCACCAGGAAGGGCAGAAACAGCAGAAAGCCGATCTGGAACGCGGTCTTGAGCTCCGAAGTGATATAGGCCGGCAACAGCACCGAGACCGGCACCTGGGTCGGGTCGGCATAGGGTTCGTGCCCAGCCAGTTCCGAGAACATCAGAAGGTCGTTCTGCCGTGTATTGGCCACCATGAAGCCCGACAGCTTGTCCCAGGCCAGGGTGATCGCCTGTTCAGCCCCCATCTGCCCGTCGAGATAAGGCGAAAGAGCGCTGTCATAGATATCGGCCAGCATCGGCTGCATCACGAAAAACGACAGGAAGAGCGCGATCGCGATCAGCACCTGGTTCGGGGGGGTCTGCATTGTGCCCATCGCCTGACGCAGGATCGACAGCACGATGATGATGCGGGTAAAGGCGGTCATGCCCAGCACGATCGACGGCAGCACGGTCAGCGCCGTCATCAGCGCAAGGATTTGCAGCGACAGCGAATAGGTGGTGCCGCCATCCTCCGACAGGGTCAGGACCGGCAGCCCCTGCTGGGCAAGGGCGGCACCGGGGAGCATCAGGAAGCTCAGGGCGAGAAGCGCGCGGATCATGCGACGGCCTCCGGCTCGGAGGCATCCGCGAGGGTCACGACGCTGGTGCCGCTCTTGCGTCCGGTCACCACCAGCACGCGCTGGCCTTCCACCTGCATCAGGATCGCGCGGGTGTCGCCACCCAGAGACAGGACCTGTTTCACGTCCATCGGGCTGTCGCTTCTGACCTTCTGTGACAGAGGTCCGCGATATTTCTGCGCGATGGCCCAGAGGATGAGCAGGACGCCGATAAACCCGGCGATCACCAGCATCCGATCCAGAGTAACGATGTCCAAATGACTTCTCCTGCGGGGACTATTCCTCCCTGCGTGCAGGTTTCATGCCATTCGGAGACCGTCCTAGACGGTTTCGGCGCGTTTCTTGGGGTCGACGATATCGCCGAAACGGATGCCGAATTTCTCGCCGACCACCACCACTTCGCCCTTGGCGATCTGGGTGCCATTGATCAGGATATCCAGCGGATCACCTGCCATCCGGTCCAGTTCCACAACCGAGCCTTCATTGAGGCGCAGCAGGTCCTGCAGGGTGATCTGCGCATTGCCGACCTCGACGGTCATATGCACGCTGACATTGGCCAGCAGACCAAGATCAACGTTGCCCGCGATGTCCTGCGGCGCGGCGGCAGGGGCGGTGTCGGGTGCTGTTTCCATGTCATCCATGGGGGCCATCGCAAAATCCTCGGGTTAGGGGTCGATACGTCGGGTCAGGGCAATCGCGGCCTTGCCGGCCTGTTCGCCCGGTTCCATCTCGAAAAGCGGCATGCCTTCGACCAGCATCTGCGGTCGCAGCGCAAGATCGACCGGCACGATGCGCCCCGGCGTCAGCCCGGTCAGGGCCGTGATCGGCACGCGGGGTTCGGCCAGCCGCGCGGTGACATTGAGCGGCACCGCAAGCACCGCCTCCTGCAACCGGGACCGCCAGCGGATATCCTCATCCACCACATCCGACTGCATCCGCGAGCGCAGATGCGCGGCGATCGGTTTCAGAGCCTGCAACGGGTAGATCAGGTCGACCGTGGCCGGGTCGGCCTCGGGCAGCTGGATGATGAACGAACAGCAGATCACCTTTTCCTCGTTCTCGACGAAGGTGGCGAATTGCAGGTTGTCCTCGTGCACCGGGTTGGTGAAGGTCAGATGCATGACATCCCGCCACGCCGCTTCAAGGGCGCGGTGCAGGCCTTCGGTGACCAGCTTGATCACCCGGTTCTCGGTGGCGGTGAATTCGGTCCGCCCATTGGGCAGATAGGCGATATTGCCGCCGTAATAGGCATTGGTCAGCAACGACACGAAATTCGGTGGCAGAACGATCAGCTGATGGCTGCGCAGCGCGTCCATCCGGCTGGTGGTCAGGCTGACGAAATTTTCCAGCTCGTCGCAGTAGTGGTCATAGGTCTTGACCTCGGGCGGGAAGGACGAAATCCGCGGATGCATCCGCAGGAAGGGCAGAAACACCGAGCGCGCCAGACGGCAGAACCGTTCGTTGATCATGCGCAGCCCGTAGTAATCCCCCATGATCGACAGGTTGTCGCTGCCGAACTTGTAGCGTTTGACTTTCTCCTGAACGCCACCGCCGTCGTTGTCCATGTCGAACAGGCCATCGACGAGCGCCGCGACCTCGTTGGAACTGAGCTTGTGGGTACCGTTCTGATTGGGTTTTCCCATGTTCATCGTCACTGCAGCACAAAGGTTCTGAAAAAGACGTCTTCAATGCCGCCGAACCCTTCGAGTTCGAGCAGCCGGGCATTGATTGCATCCTTGAGACGGGTCGACAGTTGGTCCCGGCCACCTTCGGCCTCGACCTCCTCTTCGGTGAAGCCGCTCATCACGCCCAGCATGTCCGACCGCAGCGCCATCGCGTGGCGTTCGACATTGGCGATCACCGTGGCGTCATATTGCGTCGACAGGCCCACGCCGACCTGAAGGAAACGGCGCGATCCCTTGAGATTTGTCGTCAGCGCATCGGGGAATTCGTAATAGCTGGTCTCGAACTGCTCGGTCTGCGGCATCTCGCGCGGAACACGCATCGGCCCGGTCTCTTCCTCGGCAGCCGCATCGGCGGCATTTTTCTCAATCAGCCGCAGCACCTCCTGCGAGGGCGAGAGCGGCGCGTCGGCATAGTAGAACCCGGCACCGAAACCCGCACCCGCGAGCACGATTGTGGCCAAGAGCCAGGTGATCAGCTTCTTGAAAAACCCGCCTTTGGGGCGGCCATCAAGATCGGGAAGGGCGGCATCTGACATCGTGAACCTCAGGCGACAACATCAACAGTGGATCGGGTGGCGGACCCGGAGGGGCGGGCCGGAGCCTCTGACTGGTCTTCGGCGGTGTCCTGCGCGGATGCCGCGGTGCCGTCCTGCATCGGTGCACCCTCGGCGGAATGGTCGTTCTGCTGCGCGCCCTGCTGGCCAGTGCTGGCCGATTGGGAGCCCAGGTCGACACCGGCGCGCGACATCAGGTCCGCAAGCCGCGTCTGCGCTTCGGTCAGAAGCCGCGCCGCTTCGGGAGTTTCGGTGATGAAATGCACATGGGTCTGGCCGTCCTGCATCTCGAGCCGGACCTGCATCGTGCCAAGCCGTTCGGGCGTCAGGGTCAGGGTCAGGGTATCGCCCCGCCCCATGGGTTGAAGCGACACATCCTCGACCAGCTTTTCCGCCCAGTTGGGCTGGGACATGTCGAGCGGCGGCAGGGTCTGGGCCTGTGCCGAGGTGCTGCCCTGCTGTGCGGACTGCGCCGGGGCGGTAACAGGCGCGGCGGCGACCGACACCTCGGTCAGAACACGAGAGAAGACCACGTCCTGACCGGCCTGTGGCTCAGGGGTCTGAAGACGGGGTTGGGCCTCGGCCTGCGCGCGGGTTTCCATGGTCGGGGAAGGGGTGACCGGTCGGGCAGGGGCGTCCTCTGGAGAGGCGTCGGCTGCCGTCTGTGTTCCTGCCGCCACGCCCGAAAGCCCAAAGTCGGGGCCGGAGAGATCCGTGTCAGAGGGCAGGTCTTGCTCTGCGGTATCGGTGATCGGTTCCGGCAAATCAGCCACAGCGATTTCATCCTCGGTGGGCATGGCAGGGATTTCTGCCGGATCAGCACCCGGATTGACAGGGGGCGTCACCGCGAGTGTCGGACTGTCCTCTACTGGCCCTTCGGCGCTCTGCACCGTCTGGTCGAACGGTATCCCGGATGCCAACTGAGGGAGGCCGTCATCCGGGATATCGGACGGTGACAGGTCCGGCGATGCCGCCAGGGACTCTGTCTCTGTATCCGGAGACAGGATCCGTGCCGGGTCCGCCTCCTGATCTGAAACCGACGGTGTCGGAATTTGTTCCATGTCCTGCGGGACGGGCTGGCCTGCCAGTTCTTCCGCAAGGGGTGTGGCCGCTACAGGGGCGTCTGCGCTGTCACCAGAGATCGGCAGGGTCAGTTCGGTAAGCGCCTCAGGATCGGGTATCGCGGTGCCTGCCTCGGCAAGATTTTCCGGCGTTGCAGGCCGGGTTTCTGCAAGGGCCACGGGCGTGCCCGGCTGGCTGCGGGGCAGACGCTCGAGCGGCAGGATTGCGGCCGCCGCATCGGACTGTTCGGCCATTGCGGGCAGGACCACCGACCCGGCGACAGGCAGCGCAACTGCGGTCTGGGCCTGTCCAAGATGGGTCTGGAAATCCGTTTTGACGGCCACCGCCGGAGCAAGCGGCGCCTCGGAGGCGCGGGAGCCTTTTGCGCCTGCTGCAACCGGTGTTTCTGTCAATTGCAATGCAAACACGTCTCAGGGCCTTCTCGTTGTACTGTCCTGTCTCCTGACTGCAAATCCGGTGCCAAGTCCCGGTCTCTGTCCTGATGTGATGGTGCGGCGTCAGCCCCGCGCCACCATCTGATTGACCTCGCGCCGAGTCTGATCAATCCGGTCGCTGAGAATGCGTCCACGCTGATGGTGGTGGGTCAGATCGGCCTCGACTTCCTGCTTCTGGACCTGCGTTTCAGCCATCCGGCCACGCATGTCTTCCAACTGCTGCACCAGCGTACTGCCGATGAAATGCCGGGTGCGCAGCTGCCCCGGTGTCATCGCCTCGCGCGGGGCAGTGCCGGTCTGTTCGAGGATCCGATTGAGCCTGTCGAGCATGTCGAACTGCTGCAACTCACGGGATCGCAGATCCCCTAGCTGAGAGGCAAGCTGACCCACCTCGCGTTGTTCCTGCTTGGCCATCAGGGACATGATACGGATCTTTCGGGCAGTCATGCGGTGCCTCCTGTCAGGGAAATCAGATCTTGAATGCTGTCGGTCAGGGATGCTGGTTCGTGGATATCCTGCCGGATGAAGGCCTCGATCTGCGGCCAGAGCTCCACCGCCTCGTCGAGGGCCGGATCCTGCCCCTTGGAATAGGCGCCCATCAGCATCATGTCGCGGTTCTCGAGATAGAGAGAGATCATCCGGCGCAGCTTGTGCCCGGCGCGGTCGTGTTCCGGAGTGACGATATCCTTCATCACGCGGCTGATCGATTGCGGCAGGTCGATCGCCGGATAGATGCCCATCTGCGCCTGCTTGCGCGACAACACGTAATGGCCATCGAGAATGGCCCGGGCCGTGTCGACCACCGGGTCATTGGTGGTGTCGTCGCCATCGGCAAGGATGGTGTAGAAAGCGGTGATGCTGCCCTCACCGGGCAGGCCGGGACCGGCGCGTTCAATAAGCCCCGGGATCATCGACACGACCGAAGGCGGATAGCCCTTGGCGGTGGGTTGTTCGCCAAGCGCCAGGCCGATTTCGCGGCGGGCATGGGCGACACGGGTGAGGCTGTCCATGATCAGCATGACCTGCTTGCCCTGATCGCGGAAATACTCGGCCACGGCAGTGGCGCGATGCGCCGCGCGCAGCCGCAGAAGCGGCGAGCGGTCGGCCGGCACCGCCACCACGCAGGTGCGGTCACGGTTTTCGGCGGTCATGACCTTGCTGACGAAATCGCCGACTTCGCGGGCGCGTTCGCCGATCAGCCCGACGACGATCACATCGGCATTTGTGTAGCGGGTCATCATCTCGATCAGGACGGATTTACCGACACCCGATCCGGCGATGATGCCAAGGCGCTGGCCCCGGCCCACGGTGAGCGCGGCATTGATCGCACGCACTCCCACATCAAGCGGCTGGTCCACCGGCAGCCGCGCCAGCGGGTTCTGTTCACGCCCCGAGAGGGGCCGCGTTTCACGGCAATCGGGGATCAGACGCCCGTCAAGCGGTTCGCCTTCGGCATCCAGCACCCGGCCAAGAACCTCTGGTCCGATGCGGATGTCATGCCCGCCGGACAGCTTGTGCACCCGGCATTCACAGGTGATCCGAGCGCCTGGCTGGTCAAGAAACAGCAGGTTGCGGCCATTGGAGAACCCGACGACCTCGCCGGTGGCGCCGATCCCGTCCGTAGTCTCGATGCGGCAGCGCGCACCGGGGCTGGCGGGAAAGCCCGAACATTCGAGGATCAGCCCGTCGTAGCGCAGCACCCGTCCGCCATAAACCGGGTCGGGGGTGCGGGCGGTCCCTTCGGTGGTTTCGCAAATCCGGCTGAGCAGATCGGTCATCTCAGCCCCCCGGTCTGCCGTTCGGCGATCACGTCGGCAAAGGTGATCTCGTCCATGTTCAACCGCACATCACCGCGCCCCAAAGACGGGTCCGGAGCCAGCCGGGCCTTGGAGAGCGGGCTGAAGCTCTTGATATGGGGTTTGATCGCCATCAGGTCGGCGGGGTTCATCTGCACGACAAGGCTTTCGGCCCCGGTGGCGATGTCGCGCGCCATCTTCTCGATGCGGCGTTGGAACGGTTGTGGCGTGTCGTCGATCTTCTGGCCCGCACGGTCCGAGGCCAGCACCCGCACGGCGGTTTCGAGATGGGTTGTCAGGGTCGCCGCAACCTCTTCTTCGGCCGTGTTCAGACGCGTCAGCGCCGCCTCGAAGGCGGACCGCACCTCGTCGAACATGGCATCCGCTTCGGCGCGGGCCTGGACCAGCGCCTCTTCGCGCGCCTGCGCACACGCCGCCTCGATCTCCTTCATCGCCTCGGCATGACCGGCGGCCCAGGCGGCCTGCCGCTCGGCTTCCATGTCGATGACCTTGGGGGGCTCAGCGGGGCTGAAGTTCTCGGTCTCGGCGTCAGCGTTCTCTGCGCTTTCGGACGGGGATGCCCCAGTCAAATCCGCCTCGGAGGCCTCTTGTTCGGGGCTCGGAGCAGACACAGGGGCGGAGCCAGGCTCCTCTACCCGGCGCACAAGGTTTTGTGACACGAACCCCGGCGCGGTGGCGCCTTCCTTGCCCTCGACAGACGCCTTCTTCTGAAACTGCTGCGGCGACTTGCGCACCAGTGCCAGCAGATCGTCGGCGGTCAGTGTCTTGGGGGCAGGGGCGGCACTCATGTCGGATCAGACCATCTTTTCGCCGCCACGCCCGGCCAGCGTGATCTTACCCTCGTCCGACAGACGCCGGGCGACACTGATGATTTCTTTCTGTGCAGTCTGAACCTGGCTGAGCCGGACCGGACCCATCGCCTCCATTTCTTCCATGACGTTTGCCGCCGCCCGCTGCGAGATGCAGCCAAGCAGCTTGTCGCGCAGCGCCGGGTCGGCCCCCTTGAGCGCCAGGATCAGCACCTCGGTATCGACTTCGCGCAGCACCGCCTGCAACGCACGCTCGTCGGACTTGATGAGGTAGTCGAAGACAAACAGGTTGTCCTGGATGTCCTCGGTCAGCACCTTGTCGGCCTTGCGCAGCTCTTTCATGATGCGCTCTTCCATGTCCTGACGGGTGAAGTTCATGATCCGCGCCGCGGCCTTGACGCCGCCAATCTGCGAAGCCCGCAGCGTGGTGTTGGCCTTGAACTTGGCGCGCATGACGTCCTCGAGATCGCGCAGCGCCTCGGGCTGCACGGTGTTGAGCGTGGCGATCCGGTGAATGACCTCGGGCTGCAGTTCGGGCGGCAGCAGCTTGAGCACTTCAGCACCCTGCGCATATTCCAGCGAGGCGATGACCAGCGCCGTGATCTGCGGATGTTCATCGACGATCAGCTCGGCCACGGCAGAGGGATCCATCCAGTCGAGGATCTCGATCGGACGTTCGCTGTTGGTGGGCACGATCCGCGAGAGCACCGATTGCGCCTTGTGGGTGCCCAGAGCCTGATCCAGCACATCCCGCACATAGCTGCTGGCCCCGATGCCCAGACCGGTCTGATTGCTGACTGCAAAGAGGAATTCGTTCAGCACCGCATCGACCGTCTCGTGATCGATGCCCTGCACCGTGTACATGGCCTCACCCAGGGTCTGTACCTCGGTCGGGGTCAGGGTGCGCAGGATCTGCGCCGCCGTGTCCTCGCCGAAGACCATCATCAGGACCGCGGCCTTGTGCACGGGGCTGAGCTTCACCCCGTCACGGGCATCCGGAGCAGGAAGGGCGAGACTCATGTGCCTTCCTCATTCGGAGTGGCCAGCATGGTCTTGAAGGCGCCGGCGATACGGTTGGTCTCCGCGCTCGTCATGTGGCGCAGAAGTTCGATCTTTTCTTCGTAGGTGATCGCGTCATTGAGGTCGTCAGCCGTCGGGGTGGCGGTTTCGATGCGCTGACGCAAGGAGGACAGGGTCTCACCCTTGGGCACCTCGACAGCATCGCCATAGACCATGCCTCCGGCTGCGGCACCATCGGCACTGGGTGCCGCCGGCAGCAGACGGTCGAGCAGCGGGCGCACGACGCCCAGAACGATGATCCCCAGGACCAGAAGCTGAGCGAGGATGCGCCCCAGATCGGGCAGCCAGCTCGCCTCATACCATTTTGCCTCGGGCAGCACCGAAGCGGTTGCCACGAAAGGCGCGCTGGTCACGGTGACCACGTCGCCGCGCTCGGTGTTGAAGCCGATGGCGCTTTTCGCCAGCGCTTCGATCTCGTCCATCGGCGGGGTCTGCGGTGCCTCGGTGGGCTGACCGTTTTCATCCAGAGCCGCGGGCATCTGATGCAGCAGCACGGCGGCATGCACCCGCAGGATCTGCGCGGTCTGGGGCTGCCGGGTTTCGATGCGGCGGCTGACCTCGTAGTTCCGGGTCATCGAAGAAGACGAATTTGTAGAAGTTCCGGTTTCGGATTGCGTTTCTGCCCCTTCGGCCAGTTCCGCCTCGTTGGGCGGGGTGTTGGACACTGCGCCGGGGATGCCGCCGACAAGACGGCCGCTGGTCTGCTGGTTTGTGCTCTGTTCGCTGCGCAGCGCGGTGTCGGGCAGGTATTCCTCGTTGGTCACCTCGGAGCGGGTGAAATCCATGTCCAGCGTCACTTCGACAGCGGCATTGCCGGCACCGACGATGGGGGTCAGAAGCGCCAGAACGCGGTCGCGGTAATGCCGTTCGAGTCGCTGCTGATGCTGCATCTGGCGATCGGCCTCGGCCTGGATCGGATCCTGCTCTTCCTTGGTCAGCAGCGCGCCGGTCTGGTCAACGACCGACACATTCGCCTGCGGCATCTCGGGCACGGCGGTGGAGACAAGGCTGACGATGCCGGTGATCTGCGCCTGCGACAGCGCAAGGCCCGGGGCCAGTTCCAGAAACACCGACGCGCGGGGCGGTTGCTGGTCGCGCACGAAGGCGGTGCGCTCGGGCAGGGCCAGATGCACGCGGGCCGCCCGGACCGGCTTCAGTTCCATGATCGAGCGGGCCAGATCAAGCTCCTGCATCCGCCGCAGCCGCGCCGATTCAACCTGGCGCGAGGTGCCCATGGGCATGTCCGAGACAACCGACAGACCGTCGACGCTGGCCTGCGGCAGACCTTCTGTCGCCAAAAGCATACGGGCGCGGTGGAACTCCGCCGCTGCCACCGTCAGAACACCCGAGGACGGATCAAGCTGCGCATCGATACCGCCCGCGGTCAGCGCGTCCAGCGCGCGGGCCTTTTCCGCTTCGGGCAGGCCGGTTTGCAGCGCCACCCGCTCGGCCGGAGCCAGAAGCAACCAGGCCGCAAGACCGATCGCCACCAGACCCACAAGCGCGATCGCCGGCAGGGCACGGCGCAGGGCCGGCTGAGCAATGAAACCGTCCGCCTGCGACAGGGCAATGCGCGCGCGCGAGATCAGAGTTGACCCTCCAGCCTGTACGGGCAAGGTCGATCTGGTTCCGTCCATGCGATCTATCCTGTTCTGTCTACGTTCAAGTCAAAGGGCTTCAACCGGCTCACACCGGCATGTTCATAATGTCTCGATAGGCCGTCAGGGCCTTGTTCCGGGTCTGCAGCGTCATCTGGAACCCCAGGGACGCCACCTGCTGCTCCACCATCACCGCCGCCAGATCATCGGTCTTGCCGGTCTCGAAATCGCTGGCAGCCTGGCTGGCCTTGACCTGCTGGTTGTTGACGCTTTCCAGAGCTTCGCCGATGCGCTGCGAAAATTCCGGTCCAGCCGCATTCCCCGGGGGCTGGGGAGTTTGGGCTGGACCGGGCCGCGCCCCCACGAGAGTGGCGTGCGACATGCTGGCAGCGGAGGTGGCTCCGGTGATGCTCATTGTCTCTGTGTCCTCAGGCAGCCCGGGCCGGCAGGCTGGGCTCGGCGCTGGTCAGCAGCATGATGTGCTCGGGGTCGATCCGGCTGCCTTCGGCCAGCACCAGCGCCCGCTG
>JAUIDM010000068.1 GCA_030428915.1 Alphaproteobacteria bacterium
GGGGACAGGGTGTCCCTCTTTCCCATGGGCGCGGTGCGGGGACAGTCGCAGGGGCTTTACTGGCCGATCGACGGGATCGGATTCGCGCCGGACGGTCGGATCGGCACGTCGAACCGTGCGACGGGGCCGGTGACGCTGGATTTCGACGCTGAAAAGATGCTGGTCCTGCTGCCTCGCGACCGCCTCGCTGCGGCTATCGCAGCTCTGGTGCCGGCGGATCGAGCGTAAGCCGCGCCGCCCGTGCAATCTGCCGTTCCCGGTGAATCACGTAAAGGCCCGAAGCCACGATCACGGCGACGCCGAGCCAGGTCAGCGCATCGGGAAAGTCGCTGAAGAAGAGATAGCCGAACAGCGTCGCCGTGACGATCTCGAGGTAGTGCAGCGGCGCGAGGGTGGCCGAGGGCGCGAATTTCAGGGCATAGGTCATCGCCATGTGGCTGATCGTGGCGGTGACTCCGACCAGGGCACACCAGAGCCAGAAGATGCCCGTGGGCAGGATGAAGCTCAGCGATGCCTCGCCAAGGCTCTGGCCGAGGCCCAGGAGAGGCAGGCAGAGCAGGCCGGCCACGAGTGCGGTGTGAAACTGCATCGGAACCGGGTGCACACGGCGCGACAGATGGCGGGTTACGAGCATGTAGATGGCGAAGGACACCGCCGTGCCGAGCGGAAAGAACGCCACTGCCCCGAAGGCCGCGAAGGAGGGCTGGATGACAAGGAGCGATCCGCCGAATCCGACCGTTGCGGCGATCAGCCTGCGCGCGCCCACTTGTTCGGAGAGCACGAGCTTGCCGACCAGAAGAATGATGAAGGGTTCTACGAAAACGATCGCAAGCGCATCTGCGATTGGCATGACCTTGACGGCGGCGACGAAGCAATAGGTCGAGGCGATCGACATGACAGCCCGCAGAACGGTCAGCCAAAGCGTGCCGGGCATGAGCCGGAACGAGAGGCCCATCAGAACCACCACGGGCGCCATCAGCGCGCCCTGTACGACGAAGCGGCCGAGCGTCACCACGCCCACCGGCACCTCTTGTGCGGCAAGTTTGGAGGCGACGTCGATGAGCGGTGCGAAAACGCAGAAGGCGATCATCAGGACGACGCCGGGCAGGATACGGTCGGTCGTGGTCATGGCCTTCCGCTATCCGCGCACCGCCGCCGCGTCCAGCCGAAAAGCGACATCTCCCGGTCCCCGCCGCTGAAACGGAAGAGGTCCGTTCCGGGCCACGACATGTCTCGCCGCCCAGGCAGGGCCGGGGCGGCTCGGGTCGCCGCCGGCGGGAGTATTCCCGGACAGAAAGTGGGTCGGTCAGCGGGTCAGGCCCGGCTGCCGCCCGGACCAGCGGGATCGCACCAGCGGGTGCAAAGTCGCTGGTTCCTGCTGCGTCAGCAGTTCGGGACGTTGACCGCGAGCCCGCCCAGCGAGGTTTCCTTGTACTTCTCATGCATGTCATGCCCGGTCTGGCGCATCGTCTCGATCGCGGCATCGAGCGGCACGAAATGCTTGCCGTCGCCCCTGAGCGCCAGCGAGGCCGCCGAGACCGCCTTGATCGCGCCAAGGCCGTTTCGTTCGATACAGGGTACCTGCACCAGGCCCTTCACCGGGTCGCAGGTCATGCCAAGGTGATGTTCCAGCGCAATTTCGGCAGCATTCTCAACCTGTTCCGGAGTGCCCCCCATCACTGCGCAGAGGCCCGCCGCGGACATGGCAGCGGCCGATCCGACCTCGGCCTGACAGCCGCATTCTGCGCCCGAGATCGAGGCGTTATGCTTGCAAAGACCGCCGATCGCCGCCGCCGTCAGAAGGAAATCGCCGATCTTCGACTGGGTCGCGCCCGGCACATGGTCCAGCCAGTAGCGGATGACGGCGGGCAGTACGCCCGCGGCGCCGTTCGTCGGCGCGGTCACAACCTGACCACCTGCGGCGTTTTCCTCGTTCACCGCCATCGCATAGACGCTCATCCAGTCGTTGATGACATGGGGGGCGGTGATGTTCATGCCGTATTCGGCCTTCAAGGCCTCGTGGATGCCCTTGGCGCGGCGGCGCACCTTCAGCCCGCCCGGCAGGATGCCATCGGTGGCGAGCCCGCGCTCGATGCAGTCGTTCATCACCTGCCAGAGCCGCGCCATGCCGTCTTCTAGGTCCTTGGCCGAGCGGAAATGCAGCTCATTGGCGCGCTTCATCTCGGCGATGGATTTACCCGAGGCGGCGGCCATCTCCAGCATCTCGGTCGCCGACTGGAACGGATAGGGGCAGCCCGAAGGTTTCGCGGCGATCTTGCCCGCATTGGCCTGTTCGGCTTCGGTCAGGACAAAGCCGCCGCCGATGGAATAGTAGGTCTCCTGCAGGATCACGTCGCCCTGCGCGTCGGTCGCCATCAGGATCATGCCGTTGGCATGGCCGGGCAGCGAGGGGCCGTAGTCGAAGGTCAGGTCGGTTTCCGGCTGGAAGGCCAGCGTCGGCAGGTCCGGCGGCGTCACGGTGCCGGTCTCGGCGATGGCCTTCAGCGTTGCTTCCGCCTTCTCATGATCATAGGAGTCGGGCAGGAAGCCCGCGAGGCCGAGGATCGTCGCCCGGTCGGTCGCATGGCCCTTGCCGGTAAAGGCCAGCGAGCCATGAAGCGAGGCCTTGAGCCCATGGGCGTGGAAGGGCGAGGCGCGCAGGGCGGCAAGGAAGCGGGCCCCCGCCACCATAGGCCCCATCGTGTGCGAGGATGACGGGCCGACGCCCACCTTGAACATGTCGAAGACGGAGAGAAACATCGGGCCGTGCCTTTCAGGTGGCGCTGCCCTCGGGCGGGCAGGCATGGGAGGGTTTGGTAAATATCGTCCGGCCCAGCCCTTCCGCAAGGGCGGCCCTGGTCGCGGCGGGGCGTATTTCCATCTTTGCCGCAATGGCGCGCAGCGACGGGTAGGCCGCAAGATCGAACCAATCGGTGCCGCCGTCCGGATACAGCGCCAGCCAGCGCAACAGGCAGGAAACATAGCAGGTCAGCACCGAGGGAGCTTCTGGCGTGAACCAGTCCGGCCGATCCGCCGCCATCGCCTCCATCAGTTCCAGGTGGCGGACGATGCGGGCCCGCGTCGCGGCGGCGAAAGGTGCTACGCATTCCGCCGCGCCCGCATGGCGGTCGGGATAGAAATGCAGCCTGATGTCGGCATGGAGCGTGTTCGATGTGAAGAAGAGCCATTTCAGGAACGAGGCCCGCCCGACCGAGCCGGGGGCAGGCGCCAGCGCGCCGTGACGCTCTGACAGCCAGAGAAGGATTGCGCCGGTCTCAAAGATCGGCCCATCCGGTGTCTCCAGCGCCGGGATCAGCCCGTTCGGGTGAAGCCGCCGATAGGCATCTCCGTCCTGCGCGCGCAGAGAGCGGTCAACCAGTTCCGTCCGGAACGGCTGTCCCAACTCCTCCAGCACCAGCCGCACGATCAGCGAGGCATTGTCGGGGGCGTAGTGCAGGATGTAGGGCGCGTCTGTCATGGCCGCCTTATGGGGCCGCACGCATGACAGAGCGCAGAGAAAAGCGACGTTTCCGGGCGGAATCCGCGCGGGGCAGGGCGGTGCCACAGTGCGGATGTCAGCGGCGGTCAGCGACGGTGACGAAATGGGTCATGCTGAAAAAGAACCGCCCCGTGCGGGCCAGCGCCTCCTGCTCCGCCTGCCATTCGTCGATGTCCACCTCGGGCAGCAAGGCGTTTTGCCTCGCGTAGGCGGTCATCAGGATGATCATCATCCGGGCGATGCCATCGGGCCGGGGCAGGATGTCGGAAAAAGTCACCGGGATCGACCGGATATCGCGGAATCCGGCTTTGGACAGCCGTTCTGGTAGAGCTTCCGGTACGACCCGGTTGGCGAGATGATCATCCCAGGCGGCGATCATGCGGTCCATGCGGACCGGATCGTCGCTACGCCAGACCAGCGTGTCCCAATGCACGTCAGAGATCACGACGCGCCCGCCCGGCCGGATCACCCGGTGCAATTCCGCGAGCGGCCCGTCAAGATCGCCGAGATACTCGAAGACCTGAACCGAAACGGCCTTGTCCACCTGCCCATCGCCCAGCGGGATCGCCTCGGCCGTGCCGTCGAGGATGCGCACATGATCCTCTGTCTGGCAGCGATTTTCAGCCGTCTTGCGCATATCCGCGCTCGGATCAAGGCCGATGACTTCGCCCTGGGAGCTAACCGCGCGGGCAAGCTCCTGCGTCAGAAGGCCCGGCCCGCAGCCGAGGTCGAGAATGCGCTCGCCGGGCCGTGGTGCCAGCGCGTCGAAACTGACCTGACGCCGCCGAGTGATGTCGCTGCCCTGATAGGCCGCATCAAGGATGCGCGTGGTTTCCGAGTCAAATGTCAGCATTATTCCGTTCCCCCGTTTCCCGAAGACGAGCTTAGCACGGAACCGCCATTTGCTCGGACCAGGCCGCCAGTGACAGAACGGTGCGTCGCATTCGGGCCTCGCCTCTGGTCGTCATGCACAAGGGGAAATGGGCGGACAGAATCGGGCAGCGGGCGGCGAATTGCCCCTCGCACCTTGCGGGCATCTTTCCTATAACCGGGGCGCTTGCCCATTTGGAGGATTCCATGCCCGTTGATCTTTCGCCCATCGACAAGGCGAAATATGCCGCCGCCAGACGGTCCGTCGATCTTGTCGAAAACCGCATGCGTGTTGGGCTTGGCACCGGATCGACGGCGGCCTGGATGGTGCGTGCCTTGGCCGAACGGGTGAAGGATGCTGGACTGTCGATCACCTGTGTGCCGACTTCCGAGCGCACGGGCGACCTGGCACGCGATCTGGGGTTGCAGGTCGTGACGCTGGATGAGGCGAAATGGCTCGATCTGACCATCGACGGAACGGATGAATTCGATCCCAATCTGAATCTGATCAAGGGCGGCGGCGGGGCGCATCTGCGCGAAAAGGTCGTGGCGACCGCCTCTGACCGCATGGTGGTGATCGCCGACCCCGGCAAACAGGTCGCACAGCTTGGCGCCTTCCCCCTGCCGGTGGAGGTCCTGGCCTTCGGGCTGACCGCGACGCGCGCACTGATAGAGGAGATGCTGGCCTCCATCGACGTGCTCAGCCGTCAGGTTTCGCTCAGGATGAACGGCGACACGCCCTTCGTCACGGATGAGGGCAACCATGTGCTTGATCTGCATCTCGGCCGCATAGGCAATCCGCGCCAGCTGGCGCTGGTGCTCAATCAGGTGCCGGGCGTGGTTGAAAACGGGCTTTTCATCGATATCTGTGACCAGGTGATCGTCGGCCATCCCGATGGGCGGGTCGAGATCCATGATATCGACGGCGGCGCGACACCCGGCGACAGGGTGGAATTCGACGAGCCGGAAAACATCTTCGCCGATCTCGGCGACTAGGGGCCGGGAAGGACAGGGATGGCGTTCGACTACGATCTTTTCGTCATCGGTGGCGGGTCCGGCGGCGTGCGGGCCGCGCGGATCGCCAGTGGCGAATACGGCGCGAAGGTCGGGCTTGCCGAGGAATACCGCATGGGCGGGACCTGCGTCATCCGGGGCTGCGTGCCGAAGAAGCTGATGGTCTTCGCCTCCACCTACGCGCCCGCCTTCGAGGATGCGCGCGCCTATGGCTGGGACGTGACTGTGGGCGGGTTTGACTGGGCGGCGTTCCGCGCGAAACTGGATGCCGAGCTTGACCGGCTGGAAGGCGTCTATCGCGCCGGGCTGAACGGCGCCGGGGTCACGATCCACGATTGCCGCGCAACGGTCGAGGACGCGCATACGGTGCGGCTTGCCACGGGCGAGAGCTTTACCGCCAAGCACATCCTCATTGCCACCGGCGGGCGACCCTTCGTGCCGGACATGGCGGCAGAAGCGGGGGCGATGACCTCCAATGACATCTTCAGGCTCGACGCGCTGCCGAAGTCGATCCTGATCGTCGGCGGCGGGTTCATCGCCTGCGAGTTTGCCTGCATCCTGAACGGGATGGGCGTCAAGGTGACGCAGTTCTATCGGGGCGAGCAGATCCTGCGTGGCTTCGATGGCGAAGCGCGTGGCCATATCGCCGAACACATGCGCGATGCGGGCATCAACCTGCATGTCGGCACCGACGTGATCGAGATGAAGACCGTTGACGGCGGCACCTGGGTCAAATCGACCGACGGGCGCGAAGGCGTCTACGAAAAGGTTGTCTACGCCACGGGCCGGGTGCCGAATACCGAGGGGCTTGGCCTCGACCAGATCGGCGTCAAGCTCGGCCGCAAGGGCGAGGTTGTCGTGGACGAATGGTCCCAGACCGCCGTGCCGTCGGTCTTTGCCGTGGGTGACGTGACCGACCGGATCAACCTCACCCCGGTCGCGATCCGCGAAGGTCATGCTTTTGCCGACACGATCTTTGGCGCGAAGCCGACGAAGCCGGATCACGAACTGGTGGCCAGCGCCGTCTTCACCCAGCCCGAATTCGGGACCGTCGGCATGACCGAGGAAGCGGCGCGCGACGAACGGCCGATCGAGGTGTATGCGACCTCGTTCCGGCCCATGCAGTCGGCCTTTGCCGGGCGGTCCGACCGGGTCATGATGAAGCTGATCGTCTGCGCCGAGACGCGCAAGGTTCTGGGCTGCCATATCGTGGCGCCGGGGGCGGGCGAGATGATCCAGCTTGCCGCCATCGCGATCAAGATGGGCGCGACCAAGGAAGATTTCGACAGAACGGTTGCGGTCCACCCCGTAATGGCCGAAGAACTGGTGACATTGCGTAAACCGGTGCGGACGGCTTGACTTTCCGCCCCGGATGCCCAGTTCGGATGTGAATTTGTGAGATACAACAAGAGGGAAACAACCTGATGGCTGGAAGCGGAGGCCCCTGGGGCGGCGGCGGGTCCGGCGGCGACGATGACGACCGGAAGGGCGGTCGCGGCGGACGCCGACCTGGCGAAGGCGGACAGATCCCCGAGATCGACGAGATCATGAAGAAGGGCGCCGAGCAGTTGAGGGTGCTGATGGGCGGACGCGGCGGCGGCCCGCGCGGGCCGGTCAATGGCGGCGGCGGGCCATCGGGGCCGAAACTGACGGGCGGCACGCTGGCGCTGGCCGCTCTGGCGGCTGCCGGCCTTTGGGCGTTCGCGAGCTTCTATACCGTGAAGCCGGAAGAACAGTCGGTGGAGCTTTTCCTCGGCAAGTTCTCCTCCATCGGGCAACCTGGCCTGAACTTCGCGCCTTGGCCCCTGGTCACCGCGAATGTCGTGCCGGTCACGCCGGAACGGACCGAGGATATCGGCCTGGGACGTGGTGGATCGGACAGCGGGTTGATGCTGACGGGCGACGAGAACATCGTCGATATCGACTTCCAGGTCGTCTGGAACATCAACGACCCGACCGAATACCTCTTCAACCTGCGAGACCCGGAACTGACGATCAACGCCGTGGCCGAGGCCTCGATGCGTGAGATCATCGCTCAGTCGCAATTGGCGCCGATCCTGAACCGCGACCGCGGCATCATTGCCGAGCGGCTGAAGGATCTGATCCAGACCACGCTCGACAGCTACCAGTCGGGCCTGAACATCGTGCGGGTGAACTTCGACCGCGCCGACCCGCCGCGCGAGGTGATCGACGCCTTCAAGAACGTGCAGTCGGCCGAGCAGCAACGCGACCGCCTGCAGAAAGAGGCCGACGCCTATGCCAACACGGTACTGGCCGGTGCACGCGGGCAAGCCGCCCAGCTTCTGGAAGAGGCGGAAGGCTACCGCGCCCAGGTGGTGAACCAGGCCGAGGGTGAGGCAAGCCGCTTCTCCGCGGTTCTGGCCGAATATGCCAAGGCGCCGGAAGTCACGCGCAAGCGTCTTTACCTGGAGACGCTGGAAGAGGTGCTGGGCCGCGTTGACAAGGTCATCATCGACGAAAATCAGGGCGGGCAGGGGGTTGTGCCCTATCTGCCGCTGAATGAGCTGGGTCGCAAACCGGCGACGACGGGAAGCACCGGGGGGAACAACTGATGAACCGCGCAACTCTTCTCCTTCCTATCGTGGTGCTCGCCCTCGCGGCGGGTCTGTCGGCGATCTTCATCGTGGATGAGCGTGAAAAGGCGCTGGTTCTCCAGTTCGGCCAGATCAAGGCCATTCGCGAGGAGCCGGGGCTTTATTTCAAGCTGCCGCTCATTCAGGAGGTCGTGCGCTATGACGACCGCATCCTCGGTCTGGATGTGGAACCGCTGGAAGTCACGCCGCTCGATGACCGCCGTCTGGTCGTCGACGCCTTCGCGCGCTACCGCATCGCCGATGTCCAACGTTTCCGTCAGGCTGTCGGCGCGTCGGGCGTGGCGCTCGCCGAGAACCGCATCGACACGATCCTGCGCGCCCAGACGCGTGAAGTTCTGGGCTCTGTCACCTCGTCCGAGATTCTGTCCGAGGATCGCGCGACCTTGGCTGCCCAGATCCGCGACGCCTCGAAGACAGAGGCAAGCTCGCTCGGTGTCGAGATTATCGACGTGCGGCTGAAGCGCACCGATCTGCCGGAGCAGAACCTTGACGCGACCTTCGCCCGGATGCGGGCAGAACGCGAACGCGAGGCCGCCGACGAGGTTGCGCGCGGTAACGAGGCGGCGCAGCGCGTTCGCGCGCAGGCCGACAGGACCAAGGTTGAACTGGTCTCTGACGCCCAGCGTCAGGCCGAGATCATCCGTGGTGAGGCCGATGCCCGCCGCAACGCGATCTTCGCCGATGCTTACGGCGCGGACCCGGAATTCTTCGAGTTCTATCGCTCGCTCGCGGCCTATCGTCAGTCGCTGCAGGCCGGTAACTCGACAATGGTCATGGCGCCCGACAGCGAGTTCTTCAACTATCTGAAGTCAACCAACAGGGACGAGTGATGGGGGCCTTCGCGCTCCTCCTGCTCGCCATCGGGCTGGTGCTGACACTGGAGGGGCTGGTGCTTGCACTGGCCCCTTCGCGTATTGACGAGCTTCTGGAACTGATCCGCCAGATGCCGGTCGAGATGCGCCGCAATCTTGGCCTTGGCGCGGTCGCACTCGGCATCGCGCTCATTTGGCTTGCCCAGGGGCTCGCAGGCTGAAACAATCCCGCCGACAGGGGCAAGAGGCGATCACATCCTGTTGAGCGGGCGCGACTGGCTTTGAATTGCGGTCGTGAACGCTTAACTCAATGATGCGTCTCGGACGGCGGGGTAACGGAACGACCGTACCTGCCGCGTAACGAAGAACAAGGGAGTTCGGAGTGAAATCTCAGATCACAACTCTTCATATGCCCGCCATGCGGCCCGGTGCAGTGGCCAGCACGATATGGGCGGCCGCGCTGGGGCTGGCGCTGGCAATCGGTCAGGCGATACCGGTAGAGGCACGTGGCGTGCCTGAAAGCTTCGCCGATCTGGCTGATCAGGTCAGCCCGTCGGTGGTGAACATCACAACGACAACGACGGTGGCCGCACCCACTGATGGCGGTCCGATCGTGCCCGAAGGCTCGCCCTTTGAGGATTTTTTCCGTGAATTCGGCAATCCGAACGCACCGCGCGGTCCGCGCCGGTCGAACGCGCTGGGCTCGGGCTTCGTGATCTCTGAGGACGGCTACATCGTGACGAACAACCACGTCATCGAAGGTGCCGACGAGATTTCGATCGAGTTCTTTTCGGGCAAGACGCTGGACGCCGAGCTTGTGGGCACGGACCCCAAAACCGACATCGCGCTCTTGAAGGTGGAAAGCGAAACGCCGCTCGCCTTCGTCAATTTCGGCAATTCCGATGTGATGCGGGTCGGCGACTGGGTCATGGCAATGGGCAACCCGCTGGGGCAGGGATTCTCTGTTTCGGCCGGCATCGTCTCCGCCCGCAACCGTGAACTGTCGGGCACCTATGACGACTTCATCCAGACCGATGCCGCGATCAACCGGGGCAATTCCGGCGGGCCGCTTTTCAACATGGATGGTCAGGTGATCGGCGTGAACACGGCGATCCTCAGCCCGAATGGCGGATCCATCGGCATCGGTTTCTCCATGGCTTCGAACGTGGTGTCCAAGGTTGTCGATCAGCTCCAGGAGTTTGGAGAGACGCGGCGTGGCTGGCTGGGTGTGCGCATCCAGGACGTAACGCCTGACGTGGCCGAGGCGATGGGTCTTGCCGACGCCAAAGGCGCACTGGTGACGGATGTGCCGGACGGTCCCGCGAAAGACGGGGGCATGCTCTCGGGCGACGTCATCACCTCCTTCGACGGGGCCGATGTCTCTGACACCCGCGAGCTGGTCCGCCGCGTGGCCGACGCCGATGTCGGCAAGGCCGTCCGCGTGGTCGTGCTCCGCGACGGCAAGAGCGAGACCCTGCTCGTCACGCTCGGCCGCAGGGAGCTTGCCGAAGGTGAACAGGCGGTGCCCGCTTCGGTCGATGCGACCGAACCGGTGGAGAAGGACATGCTCGGCATGACGCTCGGGGTCCTGACCGATCAGACGAGCGAAGAGATGGGCCTGCCCGCGGGCACCGAGGGCCTGGTTATCACCGGCATCGACGAGACCAGCGAAGCCTTCGGCAAGGGCCTGCGGTCTGGCGACGTGATCACCGAGGCGGGGCAGCAGAAAGTCGCCTCTATCGCCGATTTCGAAGCCCGCGTGGATGAAGCGAAAGAGGCCGGACGCAAGTCGCTTCTGCTGCTCATCCGCCGTGGCGGCGACCCGCGCTTCGTGGCTTTGTCAGTCGAAGAGTAGGGACCGATCAGCATCCCCTGAAAACGCCCCTCGCGGGGCGTTTTTCGTTTTTGTCCATGCCGTAGCGACATCCGGGCCGCGGCGGACAGATAGGCCTTCCGATGATAAGATGGTCCCGCCACCGAAGTCAGGGAGGTGAAGCACATGATCATGCGCATTTTTCAGGTTGTGACCCGTCCGGGCAAGGAAGAAGAGTTCGCGAAATTCTTCCATGAAACGGCGATCCCGCTGATGCAAGGAACCAGGGGCATCGTGTCCGTTCTGCCGGGCGCGCCCCGCGAGGAAAGTCCGCGGGAATTCAGTTTCGTGATGGTCTGGGAAGATATCGAGTCCCTGAAAGCGTTCGTCGGCGAGGACTACACAAACGCACATGTCGACCCGGCAGAGGCCGAACTGGTCGAGAGCCGGACAATCAAGCACTACGATCTGGTGGATCTCTGATCCAGGCGCACCGCGCCTCGGCGGCGCCGTGGCCTTGATCGCGGGGTTCCCACGACGCCGTCGGCCGCTACCGCGCGCGTGGCTCGCGTTTCAGCGCGTGATCTCGAACCTTTCCGGCACCTCGCCGGGATCGGCCTCCTCCACCCATACATCGGTCACACGCGCCGCGCCGGGGCCTTCGCTCATCGCCGCGACCATTGCCTTGACCGCATCTTCCGGTCCCGCGATCAGTGCCAGGACCGAGCCGTCGTCCCGGTTCCGAATCCAGCCCCTCAGCCCAAGGGCCACGGCTTGTGACCGTGCCCAGGCGCGATAGGCCACGCCCTGGACCCTGCCCGTGACCCGCACTGTATGCGCGATCTGCTTCATACCGGCCTCCACTCTGGTCCGATCCTTCGCCCCATGGTACCACGCCTTGCGCGCCGGCGCCGCTTCTGCCGCGCCTGGGGGGAGAGGGGCCATGAAGATCGTCCGCACTGACGCCGAGCTGGAAACGCCGCTTCTGGACGCGGAACTCGCGAAGCGCGGCGACCTGGTCCTGTTGCCCGATGGTGTCGGTGAGGACCGCCTTGCTGCCGAGGTGGTCGGGGCCGACCTTCTGCTTATGTGCTACACGCCCATTACCGCCCGTGTGATCGATGGTGCGACGAGGCTTAAAGGGATCGTCAAATACGGGGTCGGCATCGACGCCATCGACATACCGGCGGCAATCCGGCGCGGTATCCCCGTCGTCAACATCCCGGAATATGCCGAGGAAACCGTTGCCGAGGGCGCATTTGCGCTGATGATCGCGTTGGCCAAGAAACTCATACCGCTCGACCGGCAGATGCGGGCGGAAGGCTGGGCCTGGCCGACTGCGCGCTGGATGGGATCGGATATTGCCGGCAAGACCGTGGGCATCGTCGGGCTGGGGCGGATTGGCCGCAGTTTCGCCCGGATGGCGGGGCAGGGGTTCCGTGCCCGAGTGATTTCCTACACACCCGGAATGAGTGCGGAGGATATGGCGGTCCATCGCGTCGAAAAGGTGGATGACCTGCACGAGATGCTGGCGCAGTCCGATTTCGTCTCGCTCCACTGCACGCTGAACGATACGACCCGCCACATCATCGGCGCGGCGGAACTCGCCGCGATGAAACCCACGGCATTTCTCATCAATTCCTCGCGCGGGGCGCTGGTGGATGAGGCGGCCCTTGTCTCGGCGCTCCGCGAGGGGGATATCGCCGGGGCCGGGCTCGACGTTTTTTCGGCCGAACCGCTCTGCCTCACGGGCCACTTGATGAGCCCTCTCTTTTCCATGCCGAACGTGATCATGCTGCCGCATCTGACATTCTACACGGCCGAGGCAATGGAGCGGCTGGAGCGCGAAACGCTGGACCGCTGCGATGAGGCTTTGTCGGGCCGTCCGGTTTTGGTGAAATCCCACGACCCACGCCTGCGGGCGCAACGGACGGGTGTCGTTTTCGGCTGATCTCAGCTTTTCCGCACGCCGTATCGTGCCAGGAACATCTCAACGGCACCAAGCGCGACCCGGTTTCGGTCCGCTTCGCTGTAGTCAAGCTTCACGCCGAAACAGACGCAGGGAAAGATATCGGCCTTGCACAGTTCCGCGAACTGGGCGGCGGCGAGCTGGATATCCTCGATCTCCAGCTCACCGCGCTCTACCGCGCCGGTCAGATAGGCCGATATGCGGTCATTCAGCAGACCTGGACCGGTGGCATAAAATTCCTGCCCCAGTTCCGGGAATCGCTCCGCCTCGGCCACGCAGATCCGGAAGGTGGAGCGGCCGAAATCCGTAAGGAAGAAGTCGACGATCTTGCGGGCGGCCACCGGCAGAACACAATCGGGCGGCGCAGTCAGGGTGACAAGCGCCTCGGCCTCGTCCGCCTGCCGCTGGCATTCACCTTTCGCAACCTCGAGAAACAGCATCCGCTTGTCGGGAAAATAGGAATACAGCGTGGCCTTCGACACGCCCGCCTCGGCGGCGATATCGTCGACACTTGCGCCTTCGAACCCGTCCCGGAGGAACACGGTCCGCGCCCCTTCAAGCACCTGATCGAACTTGCGGCCACGCTTGATGGTTGCCACGGCAAGATTTGCGGTCATACGGTTCCTCCCCGCGGGAAGGATAGACCGCCTGTATTGGCGATCACAAGCGCGGAGGCGAAAAAACGGGCAGGCCGAAGCCCGCCCGAGGTCGCCGCCGGGATGAGGCGGGGGGAAGTATTCACTGGCGGTTCGGCGTGCAGACCGGCGTTGTCACGCTGTGGCAGCCCCGTGTCGCGCCCGCATCGTCGGTCGGGAACTGCAGACGGGGCAGATCGATGGAGACACCGCCAGCCAGGGCAGGTGCGGCGATCAGTCCGAGGGCGATTGCGGTGAAGAGGGTGCGGATCCGTGTCATGGCTGACATCCAATCTGAACTGTTTCGTTTAGCAGCTACTATCTAAACCGGGTTGTTTAGTTTTGCAAGAGGCTTCTGAACTGATCGGTTCAGTTTCTTGCGGTGCACCCCCTTGCCGCGACCTTTCGTGCGGCCTAGCTTGGCGTCGTACCAAACCGGAGAATGCCATGATCCCGGGCTTTGCCAGCCGCCGCCGTTTCTCGGACCTGAGCGAACAGGAAGTGCTCGCACTCGCGATTTCGTCCGAGGAGGATGATGCGCGCATCTACCGGACCTATGCCGAACGGCTGCGCGCCGATTTTCCGTCCTCCGCCGCCGTTTTCGAGGCAATGGCGAAGGAGGAGGATACCCACCGCCACTGGCTGATCGAACGCCACAAGGCTCGGTTCGGCGAGGTGATCCCGCTCATCCGCCGCGAACATGTCGCGGGCTTCTATGCCCGCAGGCCCGTGTGGCTGGTGGAGAATCTCGGGCTCGACCGGATGCGGGGCGAGGCGGAGGCGATGGAGCGCGAGGCCGAGGCCTTCTACCGACGCGCCGCCGCCGCGACCAAGGATGCCGAGACACGCAAGCTTCTGGGTGATCTGGCCGCCGCGGAGGCCAAGCATGAGAAAAAAGCCGGCGATCTTGCCGAGGCGCATCTGGACGATGAGGCGAAGGGCGAGGAGAACCGCGCGGCCCACCGCCAGTTCGTGCTGACCTGGGTGCAGCCGGGGCTTGCCGGGCTGATGGACGGCTCGGTTTCGACCCTCGCACCGATCTTCGCCACCGCCTTCGCCACGCAGGATACCTGGACGACCTTTCTCGTCGGCCTCGCCGCCGCCATCGGCGCGGGGATTTCGATGGGCTTTACCGAGGTCGCCTCGGATGACGGCGTGCTTTCGGGCCGCGGCTCACCCATCAAGCGCGGCATCTCGGCGGGCGTGATGACGACGGTAGGCGGCCTGGGCCATGCGCTGCCCTACCTCATCCCCGATTTCTGGACCGCAACGGTCATCGCCATCGCCATCGTTTTCGTCGAACTCTGGGCCATCGTCTGGATCCAGAACCGCTACATGGAAACCCCCTTCCTCCGCGCGACCTTTCAGGTGGTGCTGGGCGGTGCCTTGGTCTTTGCGGCTGGCGTTCTGATCGGCGGCGGGTAGTATCCCGGCAAAACCAACCGGGAGCCGCGCATGTATTTCAAGGACAAGGTCCGCTACCAGCCGCTGCCGCTGCCCGACAATGTTGCGCTCGGCGATGAGGCGGCTTTGCAGGCCGCCGAAACCTTCCGTGA
>JAUIDM010000462.1 GCA_030428915.1 Alphaproteobacteria bacterium
CCGAAGCCTATCTCAAGGACCAGAAGCGCCTCCTGCCCTGCGCGGCTTATGTCGACGGCGCTTTCGGCCTGAACGGCATGTATGTCGGCGTGCCGACGATCATCGGCGCCGGCGGCATCGAGCGCATTGTCGACATCAAGCTGAACAAGGAGGAACAGGCCATGTTCGACAAGTCGGTCGATGCGGTGAAGGGCCTCGTCGCCGCGTGCAAGGGGATCGACAGCTCGTTGGCCTGAGCGCATGCTTTCCGATGCAAAGGGGCGCTGTCAGCGCCCCTTTTTTGTTGGTGGAAACTTAACCGGCGCGATCGTCTGAACGTACAAACGGTCGGCGCCACGCAACCCACCGGGTGTCAGGTCACGACTTCCGGCCGTTGCAGCCATCGTCACCCGGTGAAATTGTCGATGATGGTGATCCCTGCCGGCTGTCCGCGGTCCATTCTTGCCAACGCCTGGCCGACTGCCGACAAGGGAATCCGTTCGGTGATCAAAGCACCAAGATCAAGCTTTCCGGTTTCCATCAGGTCAAGAAGCTCCGGGAAGCCAGCGGCACCCAGACCGCGCGTGCCGATAATCGAAAGCTGTCGCGCATAAACCAGATCGAGCAGGGGGAGGTGCACGGTTGCATGCGGCCCCACCGGCATACCGATCTGTACGTGCCGACCGAGTTTTCGCAGCGATCGAAGCGAGTTCTCAAAGGTGACGGCAATACCCAGCGCATCCACGGACAGATGGGCACCGCCCCCGGTGATGTCGCGCACCGCTTCGGGCACATCCGGTGTCCGGCTTGGGTTGATACAGGCATCGGCCCCGAACTGCCGGGCCAAGGCCAGGGCATCGTCAGAGACATCAATTGCCACCGCCCGCGCATCCAGGGCTTTGGCAATCATGATGGCAGAAAGCCCGACACCACCGCAACCGTGCACCGCAATCCATTCTCCCCCCTGCAACGCACCGCGTTCGTGCAGCGCCCGCCAGGCCGTGGTGACGCGGCAGCCCATTCCCGCCGCGACGGCGTCGCCCACGCTGTCGGGCAGTTTGACCAGATTGAAGTCCGCCGCCTGCACCGCAACCCGTTGCGCGAACGCGCCCCATTGGGTGAAGCCGATCACCCTTTGCCGGTCGCAGATCGTGGGCTGGCCGGATTTGCAATCCGGGCAATGCCCGCATCCCAGAATGAACGGGGCCGTCACGCGATCCCCCTTTCGGAAGGTCGTGCAACCGGGTCCGACCTCGTCAACGACCCCCGCGAATTCATGTCCCATGATATGCGGCAAGACGACATCAGGATCAGCACCGACCCAGGCATGATGATCCGAACGGCAGACACCGCAGGCTTTGACGCTCACGATCACACCGTCTGGTGGACATTCGGGCTCGGCGACGGTTTCGATTGAAACAGGGGCATTGAACTGGTGCAGGATCGCGGCCTTCATTACATCGCCTTCATCTGAATTGGTCTGTTGGCTTGTACCACCGAACCAGAACAGTTCTACCCCGGCGATTTGACAGATCGCGGCAGTGCATGGATCCTTCGCATGGGGTGCGCAACACGTCCTGCGCGCCGGAAAACATGGCTCCGTCCCCTTCTGGAACATGCGGTCAATGCCGCCCGAACCTGCCTGCCGAATCTGAATACGGCAGCACCTTCGGATATTTGTGATCACACTTTTTCTGGCTGTGATCACAAAATGCCGATTTTCCCCATCGCAAGGGGTTTTTCCACATTTATCGTTTCGTCGGGCCCCGTTCTTGTGCCATGACGGATGAAACCGAACCGAACGGGGACCAGTGATGAACATCCATGAATACCAGGCCAAGGCTTTGTTGCGCAGCTATGGCGCGCCGGTGTCGGACGGACGCGCGGTCCTGCGCGCCGAGGAAGCCAAGACCGCAGCCGGCGAGCTTGACGGGCCGCTCTGGGTCGTGAAGGCGCAGATCCATGCGGGCGGGCGCGGCAAGGGCAAGTTCAAGGAGGCCGAGGCCGGCGAAAAGGGCGGCGTCCGCATCGCCAAGTCGGTTGAGGAAGCCGCGACCGAGGCGCGCAAGATGCTGGGCCGCACCCTCGTGACGCATCAGACCGGCGCGCCGGGCAAGCAGGTCAACCGCATCTATATCGAGGATGGCAGCGACATCGCGCGCGAACTCTATCTCGCGCTTCTGGTCGATCGCCAGACCTCCCGCATCGCCTTCGTCTGCTCGACCGAGGGCGGAATGGATATCGAAGAGGTCGCCGCGCAGACGCCGGAAAAGATCCTCTCCTTCTCCGTCGATCCCGCCTCGGGCCTTTCCGACTTCCACGGCCGCCGCGTCGCCTTTGCCCTCGGGCTGGAAGGCGGCCAGGTCAAGCAATGCGTGGCGCTGATCAAGACGCTCTACAAGATCTTCGTCGAAAAAGACATGGAGATGCTGGAGATCAACCCCCTGATCGTCACGCCCGACGGCCAGCTCAAATGCCTCGACGCCAAGATGGGCTTCGACGGCAACGCGATCTACCGCCACCCCGATATCGCCGCCCTGCGGGATGAGACCGAGGAGGACCCGAAGGAACTCGCCGCCTCCAAGTTCGACCTCAACTACATCGCGCTCGATGGCGAGATCGGCTGCATGGTCAACGGCGCGGGCCTTGCCATGGCGACGATGGACATCATCAAGCTTTATGGCGCCGAGCCCGCCAACTTCCTCGACGTGGGCGGCGGCGCGACCAAGGAAAAGGTGACCGAGGCCTTCAAGA
>JAUIDM010000463.1 GCA_030428915.1 Alphaproteobacteria bacterium
CCTGGACGCCCCGGTTGCGCAGCTCGGTCATCACCGACAGCCAGAACTTCGCGCCCTCGTTGTCGGCGATCCAGAGGCCCAGAACCTCGCGCTCTCCCTCCCGGGTAACGCCCAAGGCGATGTAAACGGCCTTGTTCTTGACCATCCGGCTGTCGGCATCGCGGATCTTCACCCGCAAGGCATCAAAAATGACGATCGGATACATCCGGTCCAGCGCCCGGTGCTGCCACTCGCGGACCTCGTCCAAAACGGCATCCGTGACGCGGCTGATCAGGTCGGGCGAAACCCGCAGGCCGTAAAGATCTTCCAGGTGGGCCTGGATGTCGCGCACCGACAGTCCGGCGGCATAGAGCCCGATGATCTTGTCATCCACCCCGTCGATCCGGGTCTGGCCTTTCTTCACCAGCTCCGGCTCGAAGCTGCCCTCCCGGTCTCGCGGCACCGAAAGGGGCACCTCGCCGTCCGAGCCCTTCACCCGCTTCGTTGCAACCCCGTTCCGGCGGTTGGTCTGTTCCGCCGGCGGCTCGGCACCAGTCTCATAGCCCAGATGCGCGGTCAGTTCGGCCCCGAGCATCCGCTCCATCAGCCGGACCTTCAGTTCCTTCATCAGCCCGGCGTCGCCCAGCAGATCTTCAGGCCGCTTGCAGCCCTTCAGCAGCTCGTCCAGAAGTTCGTTGGAAATCGTCATCTTCCTTGCTCCTCTCAGGAAGCATGGACCCAATCAGCCATACACAGAAGACCGGACACTCTCCCGTCGGCGCCCGCACTGCCTACATCGAGCCGGGCAGCCCATGGGAGAACGGCTACTGCGAAAGCTTCAACGCCAAGCTCCGCGACGAGCTGCTCAATGGCGAGATCTTCTACAGCCTGGCCGAGGCGAAGATCGTGATCGAGACCTGGCGCCGGCACTACAACACCAAACGCCCGCACTCATCGCTGGGATATCGGCCCCCGGCACCGGAGGTCATCTCGTGGCCGGCTTCGCCATCCGGAGCCGCTTCGCCGGCCACGCCCGCCGTAGCGCCCAGACCCGTCATGCACTAAGATTGAAACTGGACCACCCGATGGGGGCAGGCCAGTCTGGGTAGCCTGATCAGCACCGGCCCCTACCTGAACGAGCAGAGTCTTCGTATCGTCACCGCCGCAGGACAGGCAGCGCCCCAACTTGAGGGCAACTGGTTTCAGGAGGGATTCATCGGCACGATGACTGAACTGATCTGCGCGATCGAAGAGGGACGCGAGCCGGAAAACGGCGCGAGCGAGAACCTGCATTCTCTGTCGCTTTGTTTTGCCGCAATAGAAGCGTCGCGTAGTGGGGGAAAGGTCGCGGTGGGGAGCGTTCGTGCCGTTCCCGGTGTCGGTGGCGCATAGCATGGTGAACAGCGGTATCGCTCAGAATCCTCCGACAGCGCCGGGCGACTTCGATGGCCTGAGGGTGGCGATCTTTGGCTGTGCCACGGGTATCGGACGCGCTGTCGCCGAGGCCTTTGTGGCCGTCGGTGCGCAGGTGGCGATGGCTGACATCGACCCTAGCATTGAAGCGACCGCCCAGAGTGTTGGCGCAGCGTCGTTTCATGTCGGTGATATCGGCACACTGGACCAGCCGGGCAGGATGGTTGCCGAAGCGGCCCAAGCCCTTTCCGGTCTGGACTGCCTAGTGAATGTCGCCGGCATACAGATCGTCGGAATGGTTGCTGATACCAGCCCGGCGGCTTGGGATCGGCTCATGGCGGTGAACCTGCGTGGGCCTTTCCTGACCTGCCAAGCCGCGCTTCCTTGGCTTGAGCAGTCTTCGCGGGGTGCGGTCGTGAACACGGCATCGATCGCAGCACAGCGCGGCGGACCGGGCGGCGCGGCCTACGCCGCCTCAAAGGGGGGGCTGCAGACCTTCTCTGGCACTCTCGCCGTCGAATGGGCGCCAAAGGGGATAACAGTTAACACTGTCTGCCCCGGGTATGTCGACACCGGGTTCAATGCTCCCGGAATAGCCTTAATGGGTGGTCAGGAGAAGTTGGAAGAGCTTGTTCGGCAGACCGTGCGGCTTGGCCGTCAGGCAACTCCGAAAGACATTGCCCCGGCCTACGTCTTTCTCGCCTCATCCGGCGCCCGCTACCTGACTGGTAAGTCGATTGTCATTGATGGAGGTATCTACCCGTGACGCAAGATGTGCTCGGAACGTCTGGCCTATCGGGAACCGTGGCACGCCCGGCATTGGACTATTCGCTGACGGGTGCGGATACCGAACGAGCGCGGGCCGCGGGCCTGGTCAACGCCCAGTGGTATCAGACCGAGGTGCCGCGCAAGGTGATGAAGGACCTGATGCAGCGCCGCGACGGGCCGGCGCTGCGCGATACCGCGATCTGGATCCTATTGCATGTGCTGTTCGCTTGGGGCGGCATCGCCTTCTGGGGCAGCTCGTGGGCGGTGCCCTTCTGGGCGGCCTATGGCGTGATCTACGGATCGGCCTGCGACTCGCGCTGGCACGAATGCGGCCATGGCACGGCCTTCCGCACCCAGTGGATGAACGATGTCGTCTATCAGATCGCCTCGTTCCAGGTGGTGCGCAATCCGGTGACCTGGCGCTGGTCCCATGCGCGCCACCACACCGACACGATCATCGTCGGCCGCGACCCGGAGATCGCCTGCATGCGCCCGCCGGGGCTTTTCAAACTGCTGGTCGCCTATGCCGGGGTCTACGGCATGTGGGAATCGATGGTGGCGCTCGGCCGGC
>JAUIDM010000464.1 GCA_030428915.1 Alphaproteobacteria bacterium
GTTCCGCGCCTTCGTTGCGCTGCGGGAGAAGGGTCAAGGCGATGAAGAGATCGCGGCCGCTTTCTTCGTCACGCCGCAGGTAGTCAAACAGCGCCTGAAACTCGCCGCTGTGGCCCCGGCCCTCCTCGAAGTCTACGCCGAAGATGAGATGACGCTGGAGCAGCTGATGGCCTTCACGGTCAATCCGGATCATGAGCGCCAGGTTCAGGTCTGGGAGGCGATCCGGTCATCCTGGAACAAGGAGCCCTATCAGATCCGGCGCATGCTGACCGAAACGTCGGTGCGCGCGTCTGACCGTCGGGCCGCCTTTGTCGGCGTCGAGGCGTACGAGGCTGCTGGCGGCACCATGTTGCACGACCTCTTCCAGGGCGACGACGGCGGTTGGCTGGAAGACCCGGCCCTGCTCGACCGACTGGTCAGCGAGAGGCTTCAGGCTGAAGCCGAAGCGATCGCGACCGAGGGCTGGAAGTGGATCGAGGTCTCTCTCGACTTGCCCTATGGCTACAGCCACGGCTTGCGTCGGCTCAATGGCGACCCGGCGCCGATGACAGATGACGAAGGCGCGGCCCATGCCAAACTGCTTGCCGAGTACCGGGCGCTCGAGGAGGAATACGAGGGACAGGATGAGTTCCCCGAAGAGATCGACGCACGTCTTGGCGAGCTGGAAGTCGCGATGGAGAAGCTCGAGGCCAGGCCGCTGATCTTCGACGCGGAGGAGATCGCGACGGCAGGGGCCTTCGTGACGCTTGATCGCTATGGCGAGCTTGCAGCTTATCGGGGCTTTGTCCGGCCCGAGGATGAACCTCGGCAAGATGCCGACGTCCACAGCGGTGAACAGGCGGCAGGCGGGCAGGGCGCTGAGCTTTCAGCGGGGAGTAATGTGGATGGTATCGGCCATGGCACGGTGATCACCTCTGCTGGTCAGGCGCTTGGCGCCAACGTGTCCGACGACGAGGACGATGGTGCGTTGAAGCCGTTGCCCGAGCGGCTGGTCATGGAGTTGACGGCGCACCGGACATTGGCACTGCGGGAAGCTGTCGGGCGTTCTCCCGACGTCGCCCTGACGCTGCTGCTCCTGAAGCTCGTCAACGACACTTTCCGGACATCCAGTTCGGCCGGCAGCTGCCTCGAGGCTTCGGTCCGTCACGTCTACATGTCGGCGCAGGCGAGCGATCTGAAGGACAGCGTGGTGGCCAAGTTGGTGGACGATCGCCATGCGGAGTGGGAGGCCGACTTGCCGCTCGGCGACGATGCCGCGCTCTGGGACTACCTGACCTCCCTTGATCAAGGGAGCCGGCTGTCGCTGCTCGCGCATTGCCTCAGCTTCGGGATCAACGCGCTCCATGAGAAGGTGAACCCCTATGGTGCCGGTATCTCCGCCAGCGGTTTGACCAAGCGGATGGCCCAGTCCGACTTGGTCGCACAGGCGGTCGATCTCGACATGGTCGAGGCGGGTTGGGAGCCGACGGTCGATACCTACCTGAACCGCGTGCCAAAGGTCCGGATCCTCGAGGCCGTACGTGAGGCTAAAGGGGAGGGGACGGCGCAACTCCTCGATCACCTGAAGAAGGGCGAGATGGCGACCGAAGCCGAGCGTCTGCTGAAAGGCAGCGGTTGGTTGCCAGAGGTTCTTCGCCGTCACGACCTGGTAGCACTCGACGGTGCGGAAGGGCAGGGGGTGCCTGAGCCCGTTTCCGACGCCAGTCAGACCGAGGATGTCGACCTTCCAGCCTTCCTCACCGCTGACCTGCCGGGTGATGATGCGTCGATGATGGCTGCCGAGTGATCCGCGCCATCCGAGGGCGGGGAAACCCGCCCTCAATTACATAAAATACAACAATATCAATAAGATGAATGCAAAATGACGCATTCAGGATGAGGAATCATGTCTGCAACCACCATTCTCGAAACCGCGCCCCTGGGCGCGCTCATTCGCTACACCGATAGCACAACGAAACCGCCCGCCCGGTTCACAAAGAAGCTCGCGGCCTGGGAACGCTCGAACGGCGTTGGACGTCTCGTCAAGAAGGAGCCGCCGCGACCCTATCCAACCTGGACGGCGCCGGCGTCGTTCACGCTGCACGAGGGGAACTTCTCCTCGGACGGGGTCATTCTTGTCACCATCATGCGAACGCATTCGGCTGACAGTGCGTTGACCTTCGAGGTAGCAGAGGAACCGAAGCCCGGACAGGTGCGCGTCCTGGTGGATTTTGGCGGCTGCACGGAACTGCTCCACCTGGCCGAGTCTGTCACCGCTGCGGAACTCTGGATCGCTAGGGAAGGCTATCGCAACGCGCGACTCGACATCGTCGGCAGCGAGGACGGGGATAGGGCAGGGGACGCGGAACTTGCCGCCTGAGCCTATGTAGAACCCAAGTGGCCCGCCAAAGTGCGGGCCTCTCACCCATCACGACTCTGTCCTGCGAGATCGCGGGGCACCATAGGATCCAATCCAACACGGAATGAGATCTTCTACCAAATGTCTGCCCGGGAGGCTGGCAGCGATAGCATCAGCGGAACATACGCCTCCAGTCAGCGGTCGCACCATCCTCCGCTCGCCATTCCCTTCCTTGCCCCGAATCCCGTCTTCGAGATCAACCCGCGAGGGGTCGGACTACGGGCGAACCCGTGCCGCCGGGTGGATTCGGACGAGCCGAACGCACCCGGTGATGTCAGCCAGTCTTCGGGCCTGCGGGGTCCTGTCGCGCGGG
>JAUIDM010000465.1 GCA_030428915.1 Alphaproteobacteria bacterium
CACCGTATCATAGCGGAAATAGGCAGGTTTGGGCCCGCCTTCGGGATACTCGGCCTCGGCATAGGCAATTGCGATCTTTTCGCCAGCATACTGCCCGGTGAATACGACCTGCTCCACCCGGCAGGTATAGTCGCTGTTATAGGGCACCCGCAGCATGACGTTCGAGACACGGCCGCCGACCACCGCGCCCTTCCAGACATAGTTCATGAGATCGGCATCGAGGTTCTCGCCCGCCTCGACAAAGCGGAAACGCGGTTCGACACCCAGTTCCGCTGCGATCAGGCGGCCGATGCCGATATCGACGCCCACGGGCTTGCCGCCCTCTTCCCGCGAATAGGGCGGGTTGTCGGCATAAACCGCGAACTCGATATAGCCGCGGTCCATGATCTCGTCGAAGGTCTGCCCGACGTCTTGCCGCGCCGTATTCTGCGGCCGCGCGCCCGGAACGAAGCCCTCGCAGCGCGCCGACGCGAAGCCGGGCATCAGCGCCAGCATCAGGATGGCGAGGCCGCCCGCCCGCATCGGATCAATGCGCAGCCGACAGGCCGATGGTCAGCGTCTCTGCCGCCACCTTCCAGCTTTCTTGGTCCTCGCCGATCTGGCTGGCTGCCCGAAGCGCCACGCTGTCGGCCACCGGCGCGCCCGAGGCGGTGGCGATCCCCTCGGCAATGCCCGAAAGCTCTGCCTTCAGTGCGGCGGGATCGACGCCCTCACCCGAGGCGAGCGTGTCGCGAATCGCCTTCAGGCGGTCAGAGGTGTCGTCCAGGGCACCGTCGTCGGGCCGGGTTTCGATATAGGTGCGGATCGCCCAAGCCGCCTTCTGGCCCAGAAGCTCGCCAAAGGCCGGCATCTTGGTCGTGCCGTCCTGCGTGTAGCCGTCTCTGAACCGCTCCACGAACCACTCGTCGCCGTATTCCTCGGCCTCCAGATAGCGAAGGTCGGGGGCGAGCCCGCCCGATACCGCGCCCAGCCCGTGGCAGCGTGCGCAGTTCTGATTGTAGCCCGACGCGCCGATATCGACCGCCTTCTGCCACACCTCCTCGCCGGCCGCCTCGGCGCGGTAGGGGTTCTCGGTCAGCCATTCCTCGCCCACCTCGGGCAGCGCGTCGGTGTTGACCGGCTGCGGGGCGACATCACCATGGGCATAGGCAAGCGTGGCCGAGACCATGAACCCGGCGGCTGTCAATGCAGTGCGCAGCGTGAAAATCGACATGCGTTTCCTCCCGTAATCCTGTTGATCTCTGGATAACGAAGCCCCCCGATTTCGCCTATTCGACCTTGGTGCAAGGGTGGGCGGAACGGGGCATACGACGATAGTCGAATTCTTCGCCCTTCGACCGCGACCTACTCTGCCGGGACGGGAGGAACACCATGCGCGCATTGACCCTTGCCCTCGGATTTGCAATTTCGGTCACCGCCGCGCGGGCCGAGGTAACGCTGCACGCAACCTATCTGAGGTTCGAGCAGCCACCCGCACCCGTCCTGTCGAATCTCGACCCGGTGCCCGAGGACGACGGCATAGCGGGTGCACAGCTGGGACTTGAGGACAATGCCTCGACCGGCCGGTTCCTGGGCCAGGCCTATATGCTCGACATTGTCAGCCTGCCGGCCGGAACCGATCCCGTGCCCGCCGCAGAGGCCGCCCTTGCAACGTCGCCCTTCCTGATCGTCGACGGCGGGTTTGACGAGGTTACGGCCATCGCCGATCTGGCGGCAGCCAAGGACGCGCTGATCTTTTCGGTCTCGGCCGCAGATGAGCGGCTTCGCGGTGCGGATTGCCGGGCAAATCTGTTCCATACCGGGCTGTCATATTCGATGCGGTCGGATGCCCTGATGCAGGTGTTGCTGTCCAAGCGATGGGCGCAGCTTGCCCTGATCTCGGGCCCGCGCCCGGCGGACAGGCTTTGGGCCGAGTCGCTGAAGGGATCGGCGCGCAAGTTCGGCCTGACCATCGTCGATGAGCTGGACTGGGACGAACGGGCCGATCTCAGGCGGACGGCGTCTTCCGAAGTGCCGATCCTGACGCAGGACCTGCCCGACCATGACGTCGTTGTTGTCGCCGATGAGACGGACGACTTCGCCCGCTACATCGCGATGAACACCTGGGCACCACGGCCCATCGCAGGCTCCGAGGGGCTGGTGCCCACGGGCTGGTCCACGGTGGTCGAGCAATGGGGTGCGGCTCAGTTGCAAAGCCGGTTCGAGGAACTGGCAGGCCGCGCCATGCGTCCGCACGATTACGCCGCATGGGCCGCGTTCCGGACCTTGGGCGAGGCCGTGACCCGCACCGGATCGGCCGACCCGGTCACATTGCGCACCTACATCCTGTCGGATGAGTTCGAACTCGCAGCCTTCAAGGGACGCCCCCTCAGCTACCGCAGATGGAACGGCCAATTGCGCCAGCCCGTACCGGTCGTCACCCCCCGCGCGCTGGTTGCCGAGGCGCCACTTGAGGGGTTCCTGCATGAACGCAACGAACTGGACACGCTCGGCCTCGATCAGACCGAAAGCGCCTGCACAGCCTTTGGAGAGAATGAATGAGAGCCCTTCTTCTGACCGCTGCACTCATGGGGCAGCCTGCGCTTGCGGGCGAGATCTGGGTGACGAACGAAAAGGACAACACGATAAGCGTGATCGATGTAGACACGCTTGAGGTTACCCGAACGATTCCGGTCGGCGAGCGCCCGCGCGGCATCACGTTTTCAAAG
>JAUIDM010000069.1 GCA_030428915.1 Alphaproteobacteria bacterium
AGGCGGCCGGATAACCCAACAGCGCACAGAACACCGTGGTTATCCCTGCGATCTTGAGCGTGTTCATCAGGATGTCGCGGTAGAACCTGTCGGTCAGAACCTTCTGCCAGTTGTCCAGATGGAAGCCGGGCGTATCCGCGCCTGCGGCGCTCCTCAGCCAGAAGGAATAGACCACGATGAAAAGAAGCGGCACGATCAGAAGAAAGGTGACGGCTGTCAGGGCCGGGGACAGAAGTATCCAGGGCTGCCGTTTTTCCCGTGACTCGATGGTCATCGTAACCAGCTTTCCCCACATCGTTCACTCTGCAGGGTGCGGCGGCAGAAGACCATAAATCAAATAGATAATTAAAATTCCCATTATTGATGTAATCTATGGGCATGACACGACTCACCCCTGCCGAGCGCCTGGCGCGTGACCTCGACTGGAATCTCCTTCGTACGTTTCTCGTTCTTGCACAGTCCCGTTCGGTCACCGATGCGGCTGATCGGCTGGGGCTGAAGCAGCCGACAGTTTCAAGCGCGCTGAAGCGGCTTGAGGACCGGCTGGGCAAGCGCCTGATCCATCGTGGTCCCGGCAGGTTCGAACTGACCGCCGCAGGTCGGCTCTTGCAAGAGGAGGCCACAGACATCCATGGCGCCATTATCCGCCTCGGCACGGTCATGCGCGATGTCGACGACGAGGTGCGGGGGCATGTTTCGATCGCGATGGCGAGCCATGTGGTCTGCCCACTTTTTGATGCCGCGCTGACGGAGTTTCATACCGCCCATCCCGCCGCCACGCTTTCAATCGACGCGATGGCGAGCCGCGAGGCTTTGGAAGCGGTCACATCCCGCCGCGCGTCCTTTGCGGTCTGCCTGGTCAATGAACACAAGCCGGGGCTCGAATACAGGCGGCTGTTTCGCGAGTATTTCGGCCTGTTCTGCGGTCCGACACATCCGCTTTACGGGCGAACCGGGCTTGCGACGGCCGATCTGGCCGGTCAGTCATCGGTCAGCTTTGTCACCGACCAGATGAACGACGCCCTTCGCGCCGTCACGATGATGCGCAGCGAGGCGCGGCTCGATGACCGCATCGTCGGCATCTCGGCCAATCTGGAGGAGGTCCGCCGCATGATCGTCGCGGGGCTGGGGATCGGCCCCTTGCCGCTCCACGTCGTGCGGGAGGATGTCGAAATGGGGCGGCTGTGGCGGTTGCCGCCTTACGACTCGCCACCCGCGATCGATGTTCATGTGGTCTGGAATCCGCGGACCCGGGCAAACCGGGCGGAACAGGCCGTTCTTTCAGGCCTCCTTGACCGCATCGAGGCAACACCGATGGCGGAACGGATCTACAAGTAGGCCTGCCGGATATCGCAAAGGGTCGCATGGAGACGGGCGCAGGGTTTCCCTTGCAAAACCAGAGACCAGAACCAACCTATCCGCGGTCGTAAACCACCTCTCCGCCCACGATGGTCGTGATCACGTTCGTGCCTCCGATATCATGGGCCGGGCAAGAAAAGATGTCGCGGTCGAGCACGATCAGATCGGCGCACTTGCCGGGCGCGAGCGTGCCGGTATCCGCGGTCCGCCATGCGGCCGCCGCCGCCGCTGTCGTATAGCCGGCAACTGCTTCGGCGCGGGTGATGCGTTCCTCGGGCAGGAACGGTGGCACCTTGCCCTCGGCTGCTGGGGGCTGCCGGGTGACCGCGGTTTCGATGATCTCGAACGGGTTGAGTGTGGAAACGCCCCAGTCGCTGGACAAGGCCATCGCGGCACCGCCGTCAAGCAGTGAACGGAATGCGTAGATCCAGCGGCTGCGCGCATTTCCGACCATGGGGACCGCCACATCCGTCACCGATGGCTCGTTGCGTGCCCAAAGCGGCTGGACGTTGGCCATGACGCCGAGCCTGCGGAAGCGCGGAATATCGGCGGGATCGAGGAACTGGATATGGGCGATCTGGTGCAACGAAGGCCAGTCGCCGTTGGCCTTGCGCGCGGCCTCGCAACCGTCGAGCGCTGCCCGCACTGCCATGTCGCCGATGGCGTGGACATGGATCTGGAAGCGCGCGGCGTCGAAGGCCGTGAACATCTCGGCGATCTGGGTGGGGGTGAACATCAGCGGCGCGTTGCCCCCCTCGGCATCCGAATAGGGGGCGATCATCGCGGCCGTCCTGTTCTCGACCACACCGTCCAGGAAAAACTTGGCCGAATGCACCTTGAAGCGCCCCGTGCCCGCATCGGCACGGAAGCCGGACAGACGCTCGACCGCGCCTTCGGTCGTGTCGAACGCGTTGACGAGCGCGGTTGCGGCGACCCGCAGCGTCAGCTCGCCCGCGGCTTCAAGCGCCCGGTAGACACGGATATGCCGTTCCTCCACGCGGGCGTCGAGGACCCCGGTGATCCCATGACGATGGGCGAGCGCCTGCGCCCATTTCACGCCTGCGGCAAAGTCGGCGTCGGACGGGCGCGGCATGCGGCTTTCAGCCCACATGACTGCGTTTTCATAAAGCATACCCGTGGCGTTGCCATCCGGGTCCCGGACGAAATGGCCATTCTGCGGATCGGGCGTTCCGGCCTCGAGCCCGACCGCCTTGCAGCCGAGCGTGTTCATGCAGCCGTTGTGCCCGTCCGAGGCGACGATAAGGCAGGGCCGGTCGGGAACCGCCCGGTCTAGAAGGTGCCGATCGAGGTTGCCCGCGTGGAAAACGCCCGAATACCAGCCGGTGCCGTTCACCCAAGACCTTGCATGGGTTTCCGCGAAGGCCGAAAGGGTCGCCACGATGTCGTCCGGGCTGCGCGCGGCCGAAAGATCGGCGTTCTGGCTGTAATCCTGTCCGCTGTCCTGAAGGTGGATGTGGGTGTCCTGAAACCCCGGCAGAACAAGCCGGCCGCCCGCGTCCAATACGCGGGTCGCGCCGATTGCCAGACCGCGGATATCGGCAGTCGAGCCGAGTGCCAGCACGCGTCCGTCGCGGACGGCCAAAGCCTCGGCATAGGGAATCGCACCGTCCATCGTGACGATGCGGGCATTGATTACGATCAAGTCGGCCGGTTTCATTGGGGGATGCCTTTCAGACCAGTGGCCCGGCCATCAGATTGGGGCCGCAGCCGGTGCTCTGGCAAGAGAAATCTCTGCAACCGTCGGTTGGCCATAAACCCCCTTCTCGAAACGAAAAACCCGTGCCATGATCGCGCATTCATCCGCTTTACAGAGGCATCAGAATGCAACGCGTCAAGTTCATCGACCGGATGGCGCAAGGAAAGCTGTCGCGCCGTGAAATGCTGCAATCGGCGGGCGCCTTTGGCGTCGCTCTCGCGGTTCTGCCGCGCACGGCCAAGGCGCAGGGCGGGCCCCTGACCTGCCTCGAATGGGGCGGTTACGACGCCGAGGAATATGTCGGCGCCTACGTGTCGAAACACGGCGCCCTTCCCGATTTCTCGATCTTTTCGGGCGAAGAGGAAGCGCTGGCGAAGGTCCGGGCCGGGTTTGCCGCGGATGTCATGCATCCCTGCAATTACTCTGTCAGCCGTTTCGTGAACGCGGGCCTCGTGAACGAGATCGACACCTCGAAGCTTTCGAACTGGGCCGATGTCTTTCCCGCCCTTCAAACCGCCGAGGGTGTCGTGCTCGACGGCAAGGTCGTCATGGCCCCGGCCGACTGGGGCAATTCCTCGATCGCCTATCGCCCCGACCTCATCGACCCGGCCTTCGCCGAGGATCCGACCTGGGCCATCTTTTACGATGAGGCCTATTCCGGAAAGGTCTCCATGCTCGACAACGAACTGGTCATCCAGATCGGCGCGATGGTCGGCGGTATGCCCTATGAAGAAGCCTACAAGCTTTCCGGCGACGCGCTGGCGGCCGCCGCGAAGGACTGGGGCGCGAAGGGGGTCAATATCTCGCGCTTCCTCTGGAACGATGCATCCGAAGTGCAGCAGGCCATGGCCTCAGGCGAAATCGTCGCGGCCTATGCCTGGAACGATCTTGTGAAGAACCTCAAGGCCGAAGGCATTCCGGTGGAATACGCCGTGCCGAAGGAGGGCATGTTCACCTGGTTCTGCGGGCTGACGATGCTGAATTCCGGCAAGGCAGACCCCGCGCTTGCCTATGACTTCATCGACGCCTGGCTGAGCCCGGAAACCGGCAAGTACCTGATCGAGTCGTCAGGCTATGGCCATGCCAACCAGAAGAGCTTCGAGATTGCCGATCCGGCAGAGGTCGCGGCGATGGGCATCTCCGATCCGGTCGCGATGATGGCATCAGCCAAGCTCTTCCTTACGCCGACCGATGAGGTGCAGGTAGAACAGAACCGGGTCTGGGGCGACACCAAGGCGTTGAAGATGTAGCGCACCACGCGATGTCGGCAGGGTCCGCACGTACCGGGCTGTCGCTGCTGTCACCGGCTTTTCTGGTGATGGCGGCGACGCTTCTCGCGCCCGTCGTGGCGCTGGTGGTCATGTCGTTCTGGACCCAGTCGGGTTTCGAGATCGACCGCACCTTCACGCTGGCGAACTACGCACGCCTGGTCGAGCCGGGCGAAGGTGTCGTCTGGTACGGCGTCCGCTTTCCTTTCGCCTATCCGGTGCCGGCAGTGCTGATGGTCAAGTCGCTGGCGATGTCGCTTGTCGCCACGATCTGCGTCATCGGTGTCGCCTGGCCCATGGCCTATTTCCTCGCCTTCCGGATCACGCGCTACAAGGCAATGTGGATCATTCTGCTGACGATCCCGTTTTGGACAAGCTACCTCCTCCGGGTTTTTTCCTGGAAGATCGTGCTTGGCTTCAACGGGGCCATCAATACGGGGCTGATCTGGCTTGGCCTGATCAAGGAACCGCTGGAATTTCTTCTCTACAACCCGATCGCGGTCATGATCACGCTGGCCCATAGCTGGGTCGCCTTTGCCGTGCTGCCGATTTATGTGAGCCTCGAAAAGATCGACCGCACACTTCTGGAGGCCGCATCCGACCTCGGTGACAGCCGCTGGTCCCGCTTCCGGCGGATCACGCTGCCGCTGTCGATGCCGGGCACGATCGCGGCGACGCTTCTGGTCTTCATCCCGACCGTGGGTGACTACGTGACCCCGACGCTGGTCGGCGGTCCGGGCGGCACGATGATCGGCAGCCTGGTACAGCAGCTCTTTCTCAAACAGGACAACGCCCCGCTCGGGGCCGCCATCTCGATCGTGATGATGCTGATCATCGCTGCCCTTGTCGGGCTCTTTCTGTGGCTCATCGGTTATGGCCGGATGCGCAGGAGGATCGGATGAGCCGACGCTTCGATCTTCTGCCGCTTTATGCAGTCTTCTTCATTCTCTTTCTGTATGGCCCGATGCTCCTGATGCCGCTTTTTTCGCTGAATGACGCGAACTTCGCGACCTTTCCGCTCAAGGGATTCACATTGCGCCACTACGCAGGGATGGGCGCAAACACCTCCATGATGACGGCGCTGAAGAATTCGCTGATGGTCGGCATCGCAGTCTCGGTCGTGGCGACCGCACTGGCGCTGCCCGCCGCGCTGGCGTTGACCAGATACAAGATCCCCGGCGGTGGCGCGATCCTGTCGTTCATGATGCTGCCCCTTGTGATACCGTCCATCGTGCTGGCCGTCGGGCTGCTGGTGGTCATCCTGCGCATTCTCGGGATTCCGCTCTCGCTCTGGACTGTCGCGGCCGGGCACCTGATGCTCTGCATTCCGTTCGGCATGACCGTTCTCATGTCCCGTCTCGAAGGCTTCGACAAAAGCCTTGAGGAAGCCTCTCGCGATCTTGGCGCGGGCGGGTGGAGCACGTTCCGGCGGGTCACCCTGCCCCTTGCCGCGCCCGGAGTGATCTCCAGCCTGCTCTTGTGCTTCATCATCTCGTTCGATGAATTCGTCATCTCGTTCTTTCTGACCGGCACCGACAACACGCTGCCGGTCTTTCTCTTCTCGCAGCTTCGCTTTCCGAACCGCCTGCCGGGGACGCTGGCGCTCGGTTCGCTCATTCTCGTGGGCTCGGCTGTGCTCGTGATCCTGGCCGAAATACTGCGCAAGCGAGGCGTCGCGTCCGACAACCCCGGAGACATTTAATGGACGATCCGATCATCCGCCTTCAGGGCATCGGCAAACAGTTCGGTACCTTCACGGCCCTACGGGACATCAACTTTGACATCGGGCGGGGAGAGTTCTTTTCGCTGCTCGGCGCGTCTGGCTGCGGCAAGACCACGCTCTTGCGTATTCTCGCCGGAATCGAGCAGCCGTCGAAAGGGGATCTGACAATCGATGGAAAGCTGATGACGGGCGTTCCCGCCAATCGGCGACCGACCAACATGGTCTTCCAGAGCTACGCGATCTTTCCACATCTGTCGGTGCGGGAAAACATCGGCTACGGGCTCGTTTACCAGAAGCTGACGAAGGCGGAGGCGGCGGCGCGGACAGATGAGGCGATCGAACTGGTGAAGCTGACCGGCCTCGGCGACCGGAGCGCGCATCAGCTTTCGGGCGGGCAAAAGCAGAGGGTGGCCCTTGCGCGGGCGCTGGTATGCCGTCCAAAGGTTCTGCTTCTCGACGAGCCGCTTTCCGCGCTCGACAAGAAGCTCAGGGAAGAGATGCAGCAGGAGCTGCGGTCGCTGCAGCGCACCGTCGGGATCACCTTCGTCTTCGTCACGCATGATCAGGAAGAGGCGCTGACACTCTCTGACCGCATCGCTGTCATGTCAGGTGGCCAAGTGCTTCAGATCGACACGCCAGAGGGTCTTTACGAACGACCGAACTGCCTTTCCGTCGCGGGTTTCGTAGGCACGATGAACCTCTTTCCGGCGATCGTGAAAGGGGTTGAGGGCGGTTGGGCGCTCGCGGATGGAGCGGGCATCGCCGAGCTTCGTGGCCGTGTGAATGATCAAAGCGTCTCTTTGGGCGACGCAGTCTTCATGGCTGTCCGGCCCGAGAAGATCGGTATCGATGTCGGCCCGCATGGCGCGGGACCGAACCGCGTGGTCGGGCGGATTGCGTCCGTCTCCTATCTCGGCGACCGAAGCCACTACCTTGTCGATGTTGCCGGTCTCAAGGAACCTGTCGCGGTCTATCGCTCCAACCTCGCGGGCCGGGACCTGCCCGGGGCCTCCGGTGCTGATGTAACCCTCAGCTGGGACCCATCGAGCGCGCTGGTCCTGCCTGGATAAAGTCAGTCCCGTTAAAACAACTGCCCCGGATAGGCTTGGCGCTGAGCTTCGCGGTCCATTTCCCAATCCCGATGATCTGCTCAAACCCGGCCACAAGGCCGGTTAATCCAATCTTGCGCAGAACCACAACGGTCGAGGACTGGAAAGACAATCCTGCTTGACAGACTCACCAAGCAGCACAACTATACGGTAGTTCAACAGGGAATCCCCATGGTTCGTGCCCCGCGTTTCGACGTCCTTTTCGACCCGATCCGGATCGGCCCGAAAACCGCGAAGAACCGGTTTTTCCAGGTACCTCACGCTTCGGGAATGACGAATGCGAATCCCCATGTTCGTGCCGCGTTTCGCGGTATGAAGGCGGAAGGCGGCTGGGCTGTGGTTTCGACCGGCGCCTGTTCGGTAAATCCATCCTCGGATGACAGTCCGTTCCCGTGTGCCACGATCTGGGACGAGGCGGATATCAGGTCGCACCGGGTGATGACGGATGCGGTTCACGCCCATGACGCTCTGGCGGCGGTGGAGCTTTGGCACGGCGGCGCTGCCGCGGTGAACCGGACCTCGCGTGACGCCCCCCTGTCGCCTTCGGGCGTGCCGTGGATGGCCACGCATGTTGGCTTCATGTCCTCGGCCCGACCAAAGGTGATGGATGCGGGTGACATCCGCGACCTGATCCGCTGGCACGCCGAGGCGGCGGTGATGGCCGAGCGGGCAGGCTTCGACATCCTCTACGTCTATGCCGGAATGGGCTATCTGCCCTACCAGTTCCTCCTGTCTGACTACAACCACCGGACCGATGCCTATGGCGGGTCGGTCCGCAATCGCATCCGCCTGACTGAGGAACTGATCGACGCGGTACGCGAGGCAACCGGCGGGCGCTGCGCGGTTGCCTTGCGGATCTCGTTGCAGGAGTTGCGGGCGCGGCCTTCAGATGCCGCACCGTCGGAGGCCCACGAGGTGATATCGCATCTGAGGGACGCCCCCGATCTGTTCGACGTCAAGATGGACTATTCGGCGACCGACTGCGCACCGTCGCGTTTTGCGGCCGAAGGCAGCCACGAGCCGGTGGTGGATTTCGTCAAGACCCTTACCGACAAGCCGGTAGTCGGTGTCGGCCGTTTCACCTCTCCCGATACGATGGTCTCGATGGTCAGGCGCGGGGTTCTCGACCTCATCGGTGGCGCGCGGCCCTCGATTGCGGACCCGTTCCTGCCGGCGAAGATCGCCGAAGGGCGCGAGGACGACATCCGCGAATGTATCGGCTGCAATATGTGTATCGCGTCGTGGCATGACGGCGTTTGGGTTCGCTGCACGCAGAACCCTACGGCGGGTGAGGAATGGCGGCGCGGCTGGCATCCGGAGAACGTGGCGAAGGACAGCGAAGGCTCCGTCCTGGTCGTCGGGGGCGGACCCGCGGGGCTGGAGGCGGCACTGACGCTTGGACGCCGGGGATTCACCGTGACGCTCGCCGAGGCGCAGCGCGACTTCGGCGGCAGGCTTCTGTGGGAAACGCGGCTGCCCGGGCTCAGGGAATGGTTCAGGGTTGCCGACTATCGCCTCGGTCAGCTTCGCAAGATGCCCAACGTTGCCCTGCACGCCGAAAGCCCGATGGAGGCGGACGATGTCCGTGACTTCGGCGCGGACCACGTGATCATCGCCACCGGCGCGCGATGGACGAGGAACCTCTGCGGCGCGAACGAGATCCCTTCCGGACCGCTTGACGCCCCCGGCGTCTACACGCCCGACGATATTGCGGCAGGGGTAACGATCGAGGGGCCGGTCGCCGTCTTCGACTTCGACAACTACTACATGGGTTCGGCCATCGCCGAGCATCTGGCGTCCCAAGGGCTGGCCACGACCTACATCACCAGCGCCGGCAGCGCGCAATCCTGGGGGGTGATGACCAATGAACAGCCCCTGGTGCACAAGGCGTTCCAGAAGGCCGGGATCGCATACCGGACGCTGGAGATCGTTGAAGGGTTTGACGGCGAAACGCTGCGCCTGTCGCAGGTCTTCACGGGAGAGGCGCGGCAGATCACGGCCCGCTCGCTTGTGATCGTCGGACAGCGCGCGGGCGGTTCGGCGCTTTACGAGAGGCTGAGGGCCGCCGGCCTACCCTCAGTGACCCTGACCGGCGATGCAAACGCGCCCGGTGCAATCGCCCATGCGGTTTATCAGGCGCACCGCACGGCACGCCAACTCGGGGCCTCCGCGCAGGTGGTCCTTCGGGATGCGCCGTTCGCGATGCGTGACCTTCTGGATTACGGGGAGGCGGCGCAGTGAGCGCCCGGACCCGCCGCCGAAACCGCGACGGCGCGCGCTCCGCGCAGCCTGCCTTCGCGCAACGGCAGCGGCCATATGCACCGGTGGAGGTGCTGAGCGCCGATCAGGTCGCGGCGATCCATCAGGCGGGCCTCGACATCCTCTCACGCTTCGGCCTGCGCGTGCTCGATCCGACGGCACGTGCGCTGTATGCACGATCCGGAGCCACGGTTGCGAACGATGTGGTGCGGCTCGATCCCGGGCTGGTTGCCGAACGGCTGGCGACCGTGCCGCACGGCTTCACCCTTCACGCCCGCAATCCCGCCCACGACGTCACCATCGGTGGCGATATGTGCGTCTACACGTCGGTTGGCGGCCCGGCCTATGTGATGGACAACGACCGCGGCCGTCGGGACGGGACTTTCGCCGAGATGTGCGACTACTTGCGGCTTGTGCAGGTTCTGAATGTCATCCACCAGGAGGGCGGGGGACCCTTCGAGCCGATGGACCTGCCGGCCAACACCCGCCATCTTGACATCTACCGCGCGCAGATCGGTCTTCTCGACAAGACCTGGCAGGGCCAGACGCTTGGTCGTGCCCGCACGATGGACGGCATCATCATGGCCGCGACCGCGCTTGGCACGACGCCCGAGGGATTGGCAGACCGCCCTGCGCTGGTCGGTGTGATCAACACCAACTCGCCCCTGCAACTCGACATTCCGATGGCCGAGGGGCTGATCGCCATGGCAGAGCACGGGCAGCCGGTGGCGATCACGCCATTCACTCTGGCGGGCGCGATGGCGCCGGTGACGCTGGCGGGTGCCTTGGCCCAGCAACATGCCGAGGCGCTGGCGGGGATCGTCCTGACCCAGATCGTCCGGCCCGGCGCGCCGGTGCTGTACGGTGGCTTCACATCGAACGTCGACATGCGGTCGGGCAGTCCCGCCTTCGGGACGCCGGAATACGTCAAGGCAGCGCAGGCCTCGGGCCAGCTCGCGCGCCATATCGGCGTGCCTTTCAGGTCGTCGAATGTCACGGCGGCGAACGAGGTCGACGCGCAGGCGGCCTATGAGAGCCAGATGGCGCTCTGGGGCGCGCTGATGGGCGGCGCGCACCTTCTGGAACATGGTGCAGGATGGTTGCATGGCGGGCTGACGGCCAGCTTTGAGAAACTAATCCTTGATGCCGAACTTCTGATGATGATGGACGCCTATTTCGAGCCCATCGATACATCGGCCGAGGCGCTGGCGCTTGACGCGATCCGCGAGGCGGGGCCGGGCGGACATTTCTTCGGCACCAGTCACACGATGGCGCGGTACGAGACCGCGTTTCATGCGCCCCTTTTGTCGAACTGGGACAACTATCCGACTTGGCTCGACCGCGGCGGCATCGATGCGCGGGCGCGGGCCAACTCGGTGTGGAAGACGCTTCTGGGCGAATATGAGGAGCCCAAGCTCGACCCGGCCGTAGCCGAAGCGCTCGACGACTATGTCGCCCGGCGAAAGGCTGAGGGCGGAGCGCCGATGAACTGAGGGGGGCCATGGCGACGATCAGAGAGACATTCCCGAACGAGGTCGAGATCGTCGAGAACATTGTTGTTCCGATGCCTGATGGTACGCGTCTGGCGGCCAAGCTCTGGCGGCCGCAAGGCACGGGGCCGGTGCCCGCGATCCTCGAATACCTGCCCTATCGCAAGCGCGAGGGGACGCGCGGCCGCGACCAGAAGATGCACGCATGGCTGGCCGGTCACGGCTATGCCTGCATCCGGCTGGATATCAGGGGTACGGGCGACAGTGAGGGGCTGATCGACGACGAGTATACCGAGCGGGAGATCCTTGACGGATGCGATGCGATTGCATGGATCGCCGCGCAGCCCTGGTGCGACGGGCAGGTCGCGATGTACGGAATTTCCTGGGGTGGATTCAATGGCCTCCAGATCGCCGCCCGACGGCCACCAGCCCTGAAGACGATCATCACCGTGGGGTCGACCGATGACCGCTATGCGACCGACGTCCACTATATCGGCGGCTGCCTGTCGAAGGACAATTTCGACTGGTCGGCCACCATGCTTGCACATAACGACCTGCCGCCGGACCCCGAGATCGTAGGGCCGAAATGGCGCGAGATGTGGCAGGCAAGAATGCGCCACAACTCGCCATGGATACTGCACTGGCTGGCGCACCAGCGACGCGACGGCTATTGGCGGCACGGTTCGGTCTGCGAGGATTTTTCGGCCATCGACATCCCGGTTTTCGCCGTGTCTGGCTGGGCCGACAACTATTCCGAAAGCGTGCCGCGCTTGCTGGCGGGGCTTTCCGGTCCACGGCGCGGGTTGATCGGCCCCTGGGCCCATTCCTTTCCGCATGATGTCGCGGTGGAGCCCGCCATAGGCTGGCTGCAGGAGGTGAAACGCTGGTGCGATCACTGGATGAAGGATGCGTCGGGCGGGGTCATGGACGATCCGATGTACCGTGTCTGGATGCAGGAGAGCGTGGCACCATCGACCTGCTATCTCGATCGCAAGGGACGCTGGGTGGCTGAGGCGGACTGGCCCTCGCGGCGCATCGATCACCACAAGCTGCACCTCAACGCGGGCGGCAGGCTGGGCGGCACGGCGGCGGAGAGCACGGACCTGGCCATTTGCTCGCCCCTCTGGGTTGGCCTCGCTTCGGGAGAAGTCGGGCGTTACGGCGAGGATGCCGAGTGGCCAACCGATCAGCGTGAGGATGACGGAGGCTCGCTCGTCTTCGTCTCCGATCCCCTGCCCGTACGCACCGAAATCCTCGGCGCGCCGCAACTGCATCTGCGGTTTTCCTGCGACAAACCGCTGGCGCTGGTCGCCGTGCGGCTGAACGACGTGATGCCCGACGGACGGTCCACGCGCGTGACGATTGGCTGTCTGAACCTGACCCACCGGGACGGCCACGACGATCCGAAGCCGCTGGAACCAGGGCGCGTCTACGACGCGGTTGTCGATCTTGACGACATCGCCCATGCGTTCCCCTCGGGACATCGGATCGCGGTTGCGCTTTCGACGACCTACTGGCCCGTCGCATGGCCCTCGCCCGAGCTTTCCACGCTGACGGTGCGGGCGGGGGAGACCTGGCTCGATCTGCCTGTCCGTCCTCCCGACCCGGCCGATGCTACCTTGCGCAGCTTTGATCCGCCCGAAATGGCGGCGCCGACGCCATCGATCGATCTTTCTGCCGAACCGGCCGTGCGCCGCACCGTTACCCGAGACCTGCTGTCGGGCGAGATGGTTGTCGATTTCCCGCGCTGGACCTCTGCGCACGAACTGCCGGATATCGGCCAGACCGTCACCTCCGACGCCTTCGCCCGCTACCGCATTTCCGACGGCGATCCCCTTTCGGCCGCCTGTGAGACGGGGGCGAATGTCGTCATCCACCGCAAGGACGGCGCCTTCGGTCACCATTCGACCGGGCGGCTCACCTGCGACGCAACCCATTTCCGCGTCGAGACGACCCTGCGGATCACCGAAAACGGGACGACCGTGTTCGAGCGCCGATGGGACGAGAGGATCCCGCGCGACCATGTATGACAGGAGGCGGCAGGCGGGCAGATGCTGAGATACGCCATCAAGCGCATCGCCCTTGCCGTCGTGATCCTGATCACGGTGATGCTGGCGATGTACGCGATGGTGTTCCTTGTGCCCGGCGATCCGGCCTCGCTTGCGCTCGGGCCACGGGCCACGCCGGAACTGAAGGCGCTGCTGCGTGAACGGATGGGGCTGGATGAGCCCGTGATGATGCAGGTCTGGCACTTCTTCCACAACGCGGTGACGGGCGATCTGGGCTATGACGTGTGGTCCAAGCGGCCCGTGCTCGACCAGATCCTCGAATTTTTTCCGAACACGCTGATCCTGGGGATCACCGCGCTCGGCTGGGCGCTGGTTCTGGGCATTGCCCTCGGCTGCGCGGCGGTCGTCTGGCGGGGTACCGTCACCGACCGGCTGCTGGGCATCCTGTCGGTGGGGCTGATTTCGGTCCCGGCCTTCGTCGTCGCCATCTACGCGATCCTGGTCTTTGCCGTTTGGCTGCGCTGGCTGCCGGCCATCGGCGCCGGCACGCCCGGAGATCTCGGCAGCCAGATCAGGGCACTGATCCTGCCCGCCTTTGCGCTGGGCATCGGCTGGGTCGGCTATCTCGCGCGGCTCGTGCGCGCCTCGCTGCTGGAGGTGATGGGGGAAAACTATATCCGTACGGCGCGTGCCTTCGGCCTTCCCGAACGTCGCGTGGTATTCCGCTATGCGCTGCGCGTCGCGATCATTCCCACGATTGCGCTTCTGGCGGTCGGGCTTGGCTCGATCCTCTCAAGCGCGGTCTTCGTGGAAACCGTCTTCGGGCGGCCCGGGATCGGCACGTTGATCACCGGAGCCGTTCAGAAGCGGAACTACCCGGTCGTCATGGGCACCGTCCTTTTCATGACGGCCTTCTACCTTTTCATCGTCACCGCCGCCGATCTGCTGATCGCGCGGCTGGATCCGAGGGTGCGCGATGTCTTCCGGCGGTAGGTTCCGCGTACTTCGTGCGCTTCTTGCCGACCCGATGGGCGCGCTCGGTCTGATCCTTGTCCTTCTTTTCGTCGCGATGGCTCTTTTCGCGCCATGGGTCGCACCCGCCGATCCGCTGAAGCTGAACGTGGCGGAAAAGTTCCAACCGCCGTCGCTGGCGCATCTGGCGGGAACTGACCAACTGGGCCGTGACCTGCTTTCACGGATCATCTTCGGATCACGGACGGCCCTGTCGATCGCGCTCACCTCTGTCGGGTTGGCGGGGCTTGGCGGGCTGATCCTCGGCATGATTGCCGGGTTCGGGCCGCGTTGGCTGGACGGCATCCTGGTCCTGCTGTTCGACTCGATGTCGTCGCTGCCGATGATCATGTTCGCGCTGGCCGTCATCACCATCGTCGGGCCGGGCACGGGCACCCTGATCCTTGTCGTCGTCCTCGTCTCGATTCCGGCCTACGCACGGCTGATCCGGGCGCAGACGCTGAGCCTTGCGGGGGCGGATTTCATCGTTGCTGAACGCGCGATGGGTGCGTCCTCCGCGCGCATCCTCTTCCGGCACCTTCTGCCAAACGTGGTCGGCCCCCTGGTCATCCTTCTGTCGATGGACGTGCCCGTCGTCATCATGCTGGAGGCAG
>JAUIDM010000070.1 GCA_030428915.1 Alphaproteobacteria bacterium
CCTTCAATCCGCCCAGCCGCTCGCTGTCGCCCAGTCTTAGGGTGCCGCCATGGCTGCGGGCAATATCGGCGGTGATGGCGAGACCGAGACCGACCCCACTGCCGCGATCCTGATTGCGCGCCTGATCGAGACGGGTGAAGGGCTTCAGCGCCTCTTCCCTCCGGTCGCGCGGAATGCCGGGCCCATCATCCTCCACCGTGATCCGGATCGACCGCTCGAAGACGGCGAGCGACACTTCGGCGCGCTCGCCGTACCGTACGGCGTTGCCGATCAGATTCTCCATCGCCCGCCGGATCGCCGCCTTGCGCAAGGGGGCCCTGCCCGCCCCGTCGACCGCGTGCAACGTTACAGCCTGACCCGCCCTGCGGCTATCCTCGATCACAGCGCGGACGAGGGGAACGGGATCGAGCACCACGGCCTCCTCCTCGAGCGCGTCGCCGCGCACATAGGCCAGGAACGCGTCGAGCAGCCGCTCCATGTCGTCGACATCGCGCATCATCGCCTGAGACTCGGCATCCTCTCCCATCATCGACAGGCCAAGCTTCAGCCGGGTGAGCGGGGTTCTGAGGTCATGGCTTACCCCGGACAAAAGCAGGGTCCGCTGTTCGATCTGGCGTTCGATCCGGCCCCGCATGTCGAGAAATGCATTGCCCGCGGCCCGCACCTCTATCGCGCCTGCCGGGCGATAAGGCAGGACCCGACCCTTGCCAAACGCCTCGGCAGCGCGGGCAAGTCGCCGGATCGGGCGCAACTGATTGCGCAGGAAGAGAATGGCAATCACGGTCATCAAAACGCCGGTCACCAGCATAAGAACCAGCAACTGATGCGGATTGCTGGCCGAGACGCGCCCGCGGACAAAGGAGATTTCCATCGGCCCGTGCGGTGTCTCCAGAAACAGTCTGACGATCTTCAGGTTTGTCAGATCGATCGACTTCACACTGTCGAACGCATCGCGCAGCGTCGCAATGACGACGCGCCCCGACAGGTCATAGGAGAGCCGCTGGTCGCTGTCGGGCGCATCGGCTGGAGCTGGCAGCGTCACGGTCATTGCCAGGTCGCGACCCAGCGCGCCACCCGCCTCCTGGGCGGCTGCACGATCCGGAGCTTCGGCGACGCGGCCCGCGAGAAGCGCGATCTCCAGGACCAGATTCCGGGTCATCTGCTCTGTCACCCTCTCGAAATGCCGCTGGATGAAGGCTATGGAGACGACGAGTTGGATGATGACGATGGGTACGATCAGGATCAGCGCCGCCCGGCCGTAAAGACCGCGCGGAAGCATGGATCTGAACCATCGGGATATCATGGCCGGAGCCTAGCGGCGGCAAGAGGGGAGAGAAAGCGCAAGATGAGTGGTGGCCACGAATATCCCCCACCCTATGGCGCAGCCGAGGTGCTGGAGCCGGGTATCAGGCGCATCCTCGCCCCCAACCCCTCGCCGATGACGCATCTCGGCACCAATACCTATATCATCGGGCAAGGACAGGTCGCAGTGATCGACCCCGGTCCCGCCGACAAGGATCACCTGAAGGCCATTCTGGCCGCCCTCGCAGCCGGAGAAAGGGTCAGCCACATCCTTGTCACTCATGCGCATCTCGATCATTCCCCGCTCGCGCGGGTTCTGTCCGACTCGACCGGCGCGCCTGTGCTGGCCTTCGGCGATGCCCGCGCCGGACGGTCGCCCCTGATGGAGGAACTGGCACGCCAGGGCAATCTCGACGGCGGAGAGGGCGTTGATTCGGGCTTTTCCGCGGATATCGCTCTGGCCGATGGCCAGGAGGTTTCGGGACCCGACTGGCAGCTTCGCGCCCTGCATACGCCCGGACATTTCGGCAACCACATGAGCTTCCAGTGGGGCGACACGGTCTTTTGCGGCGATCACGTGATGGGCTGGGCTTCATCGCTGGTCTCGCCGCCGGACGGCGACATGGGGGCCTACATGATGTCGCTCGACCGCCTTGCCACCACGGGCGTGAAGCGCCTGCATTCGGGCCACGGCGCCCCGATCGAGGACGCGCAGGCGCGCATTGCCGAGTTGATCGCGCATCGGCGCGCCCGCGAAGAGGCGATCCGCGCGGCACTCGGCGATGGCCCCGCCGACGCCTCTACGCTCGCCGCGCGCATCTACACCGACACCCCGCCCGGCCTCATGCGCGCCGCGGCCCGCAACGTACTGGCCCATCTCATTGATCTGGCAGAGAGAAAACGGATAGTGGCACATGGAAACCTTAGCACGACCACCGTGTTTTCGCTGCTGGAAGGCTGAGCGATTTTTCTGCCAAAACCCACTGGACGCCTCCGGCAACGCTTGCTATATCGCGCCCCGTGTTCCGGCGTAGCTCAGCGGTAGAGCAGTTGACTGTTAATCAATTGGTCGTAGGTTCGATCCCTACCGCCGGAGCCAAATTTACCAGCTACAGAAAGCACTTAAGCGGCCCCTCCCTTTGGGTTTTTGCTGTTCGCCATGTGCCATAGCGCTATAGTCGGCACTGTGAGGGGGTGACCTATCTGCTCATTCGCCTCTCGATTTTGCAGTTGCGTCAGTGATCATATTGAGCGACCTCTGAAGTGCCCCTTGCTTTGGTGACAACTCTGCCGTCGTTTGTACTTCCTATGCCGGACTAAGCCTGTCGCGATTCATGCGAACCGAGACCAAGTGCCAATTTACGTTCACTTGACGTCCAGTGCTGCCGGACTCGCCACCAAATGCCCGTCGCCAATATCGATCAGGCTGACGCGTTCCGGTCCATGGCCGACTGCATGTACCGGGCTGGGCACATCCCCGGACAGACGCATTGTGTTCAACCGCGTGAAGGTCGGGTCCGGGACCGGAACTGCGTCGATCAGCCGCTGTGTATATGGATGCTGGGGATTGCCGAAGATCTGCGCCCTCGTCCCAAGCTCCACGATCTGACCCAGATACATCACGCCGACCCGGTCCGAGACATTCTCCACCACCGCCATGTCGTGACTGATGAAGAGGAAGGCGATGCCGTAATCCTTCTGCAATTCTCGCAGGAGGTCCAGCACCCTGGCCTGCACGCTGACATCGAGGGCCGAGACGCTTTCATCGGCGATGATAAGGCCGGGATTGAGCGCGAGCGCGCGGGCGATGCAGATGCGCTGGCGCTGGCCGCCGGAAAACTCGTGGGGATAGCGGTCAAGTTGCTCGCGGGTCAGACCGACACGGTCCATTAGACCCTCGGTGCGGGCGCGACGCTCGGCGGCGTCACCGATCCCGTGGATCACCAGCGGTTCGGCGATCTGGTCGCCCACCGTCATGCGTGGATCGAGCGCCGCCATCGGGTCTTGAAACACCATCTGGATCTTGCGGCGCAACGCGGTCATGTCGGGACCTTTTGCTGTCGCGACCGGGCTGCCGCCGATCTCGATGACCCCCTCATGCGGAACGAGGCCGACCATCGCCTTGGCGATCGTCGACTTTCCGCAACCGGATTCGCCCACTAGCGCGAAGGTCTCGCCCTTGCGGATGTCGAAGCTGACATGTTCGACGGCATGAACCTGATGCGTCACCCGGCCAAGCACGCCGCCTTTCAATGGAAAGCGCACGCTCACATCGGCAAGCCGCGCGACGGGGGGCGCCATGACCTCGGCCCGTTTCGCACCCCCGCCGATACGCGGCACGGCGGCAAGAAGATCGCGGGTGTATTGTTGGGCGGGCCGGGCGAAAAGATCGGTCGTCGCGGCCTCTTCCACCATTCTGCCATCGCGCATGACGATCACGCGGTCGGCCATTTCGGCCACTAAGCCCATGTCATGGGTGATCAGGATGATCGCGGTGCCCATCTCGCGCTGAAGATCGCGCAAGAGATCGAGAACTTCGCGCTGCACGGTCACGTCAAGCGCGGTGGTCGGTTCGTCGGCGATCAGCACTTCGGGGCGTAGTGCCAGCGCCATGGCAATCATCACCCGCTGGCGCATGCCGCCCGAAAGCTCGTGCGGATACTGGTCCATCCGCCGCTCGGGCTGGCTGAGCCGCACCGCCTTCAACGCGGCCAGCGCCCGAGCGCGCGCCTCGGCACGGGTGACGAAATCATGGGCCCGGATTGCCTCGGCAAGCTGGGTGCCGACAGTCATGACCGGGTTAAGGCTGGTCATCGGCTCCTGGAAAATCATCGCGATCCGGTCGCCGCGGATGGCGCGCATCCCGGCCTCGCCCAGGGCAGTCAGGTCGGTCGTGCCAAGGAGGACCCTACCACCGGTCACGCGCACTGCGGGCGGCGGCAGCAGGCCCATGATTGCAAGCGACGTAATCGACTTGCCCGAGCCGCTTTCCCCGGCGATGCACAGGGTTTTGCCACGCCAAAGTTTAAACGAAAGATCCGAGACGAGCGGCTTAGATCCCGTCTCGGTCCGGACCGAGACGGACAGTTTTTCGACCGTCAGCACGGGCGCGGCATCCGGGGCCAATTCAGCCCCGGACCGGCCTTTCGGAAGAGCGCCCGGCGTCAGGTTCATTCGAAGACGCACCGTGGGAAGTAGAAGCTGACCACCCAGTTCGGCATATCGACGATTTCCGAGATGCGCAGGTCGCCGCAGACCGAACACAGCATGTAGGCATCGACCGCCGATATCCCGCGCCGGGCCGTGAGAAGGTCGATCATGTTCGCAACCGCATCGCGGGCCGCCGCCATCAGGTCGGGCCCTATTCCGGTCGTCGCTTCATAGCCTGCGGCATCGAGGTGACGCGTGACCGGCCCCGGCGTGGTGAAGCGCGGAGTCTTGAGGTTGGCACCTTTTACGATATCGAGGGTCAGGACCACATCCATCGGACTTTCGATGGCCGTGCCGCACACCTCACCGTCGCCCTGCGCCGCATGGGTGTCGCCGACGCTGAACAAGGCCCCCTCCACCTCGACTGGGAGGTAAAGCGTGGTGCCGGCTGCCAGATCCCTGATGTCAAGATTGCCGCCAACCCGCCGGGGTGGCACGACGGAATGCAAGCCGGGCTCGGCCGGAGCATTGCCGATCGTGCCCGCGAAGGGTTTCAGCGGAATGCGCGCCTCCTTACCCCAGAGCGCCGGGGCAAGACTTTCCGGATCGTAGGACCAGATGGTCAGGGCGGGTTCCGCGAAATGGTCGGCGAGAAGCCCGAATCCGGGGATGTTCGCCGTCCAGCCGAATCCCTTGCCGTCGAACTGGCGGGGCGTGAACCCCTCGACCGTCACCTTGAGCGCGTCGCCCGGTTTGGCCCCCTCGACATAGATCGGCCCTGAGACCGGGTTGATCTTGCCGAAATCGAGGTCGATCACGCTTTGCAGCGTCGACGACGGGCCAAGCTGGCCCGCCGAACTGTCCTGACAGTGAAACTGTATCGTGGATCCGGGTTCGGCGCGCAGCGCCGGCGGCAGGGAATTGTCCCAGCCGAAATGGTGCTGCGCGCCGTGGATCGTGTAGTTGCAGTTCTTGCACATCTTACTGTTTCACCCAGACATAGTCGTAGTTGACCGGGATCGACACGGGATCAACGTAAAGCGCATCCTCGCCACCCATGCGTTCGGACTTCATCGTATAGCGCTCTTCGTTGAAGACCGGGACCCAGGGCGCCTGTTCCATCACGCCCATATAGGTATCGGACCAGAGCTTCAGCCGGGCCTCGGCGTCGGCCGGGTCTGACATGCTGTCGGCGTCGACGGCCATCTTGTCGAGCCCCTCATTACAGAACTTCGACCAGTTCCAGCCGCCCTCGCCCGCGCCCGCGCAGCCGAGGATCGGGCCGTAGAAGTTCGACGGATCGGGGAAGTCGGCGATCCAGGCCATGCCACCTGACCAGATCATCGGCGCGGTGCCCGCGCCGCCCGCCTCGATCACGTTGGCCTGGGCAAGCGACTGGATGTTGGCCTTGATGCCGATGGCCGAAAGGTCCTGCTGGATCGCCTGCGCGATGCGCGGGTTGGGGTCGGTGTTCATGACGTAAAGATCGGTCTCGAACCCGTCGGCAAGGCCCGCCCCGGCGAGAAGCGCCTTCGCCCCTTCCACGTCATAGGGATAGCCCGCATAGCCTTCGGTGTAACCCGGCATCGACGGTGGAAGCGGCTGGGTCGCGGGCACCGCGCGGCCGTTGATAATCTGGGTGATACGATCCTTGTTGATCGCCATGTTCACGGCCTTGCGCACATCGAGATTGTCGAAGGGTGGGATCGTGACGTTGAGCGTGATGTAGCCGGTATGAAGCTGGCCGCCCTGCACAACGCGCGCGGCCTGGGCCGGATCGCCCATCACCTCGGTGAACTTCGCCGGCGGAATGCCGTCGCCGGGCACATCCACCTCGCCGTTCTGGAGGCGCAGAAGGGCCACGACCGGTTCCTGCCCGACCTCGAAGACGACCTGATCCAGATACGGCACACCGTCGCGCCAGTAATCCGTGTTCTTCTCGAAGACGAGCCTTTGGCCGAGCGTCCATTCGCCAAGCTTGAAGGCGCCCGTGCCGACCGGCTTCTTGCCGAAATCGGCGCCCGCCTCGTCCACGGCCTCTTTCGCGACGACGCTGGCGAAATTCAGCGCCATGACATGGAGGAAGGTCGCGTCGGGACGCGAAAGCGTGATCTTGACCGTCGCCGGATCGACCACCTCGACGCCCGACAGACCGTCCGGCCCGGCGGCCTCGAACCCGGCGATGGAGCCGAAGAAGCCCGCGCCGGGGGATTGCGTCGCCGGATCGGTCACGCGGTCGAGTGAATATTTGACGTCATCGGCCGTCATCTCGCGCCCGTTATGGAACTTCACGCCCGCGCGGAGGTGAAAGGTATAGGTCAGACCGTCTTCGGAGATGTCGTAGCTTTCGGCCAGACCGGGCCGCAGCGTCGTGGTGCCCGGCACGTAATCCATCAGCCCGTCGAAGAGCGACTTGATCATAGACCAGTTCTGCCAATCGTAGCCGATGGCGGGATCAAGCGTCGCCACATCGTCTTTGTAGGTGATGACAATCGACCCGCCTGACTGGGCATTCGGGTCGGGCGAATAGTCCTGAGCCGCGACCGGCAATGCGAGGGCGAGCGTGACAGCGGTGGAAGCAAGCAGTCTTTTCATTCTCTCTCTCCTGTTGGTTACTTCAGTCTTATTCTCGGGTCGATGAGTGGCGCGATCAGGTCGGCCAGAAGGTTGCCGAGCACGATCGCGCAGGCCGAAACCAGCGTGACGCCCATGATGATGGGGATGTCGACGCGCTGGATCGCCTGCCAGGCCAGCTGGCCAATGCCAGGCCAGCCGAAGACGGATTCGACGACGACGATGCCGCCCATGAAGATGCCGATATCGATGCCTATCATCGCGATGACGGGCAGGATCGCGTTCGGCAAGGCATGCGCCAGCACTACGCGGGCGCGGCCCAGCCCCTTGGCGCGGGCGGTGCGGATGAAGTCGGCGCGCAGCACGTCGAGCATCGAAGAGCGCATCATCCGGCTGTACCAGCCGGAGCCGAGGATCCCGAGCGTGAGCGAGGGCAGCACGAGATGGGCAAAGGTGCCGTAGCCGCCGATGGGGAACCAGCCGAGCTTGACCGCGAAGACGTAGAGCAAGAGCAGGCCGACGACGAATTGCGGTGCCGAGACGGTGATGAAGGACATCATCATGAGGCTATGGTCGAGTGTCGAGCCCCGTCTGAGGGCGGCGAAGATGCCCATGGTCAGGCCGATGGCCAGTTCACAGACGATGGCCCCCAGCATGAGGAGAAGCGTGGCGGGCAGGCGCGAGGCGATGAGTTCGGCCACCTCGGTCTTCTGCAGATAGCTTCGGCCCAGATCGCCCTGCACCATCCCGGCAAGGTAGCGGGCGTATTGTACGACGAATGGCTGGTCTAGGCCTAGTTCGCGCCGGATATTCTCGACCGTCTGGGCGGTTGCCGACCGCCCTGCGATCTGGCGCACCGGGTCGGCGGGCAGGACGTAGAGAAGGACGAAGGTGATGAAGCTGACGCCGAGCAGGATCAGCAGGGATTGCAGGAGACGGCGCAGGAGATAGGCGGCCATGTCAGTCCTGCCCCCTCTGCATCGGGTCGAGCACATCGCGAAGCGCATCGCCGACAAGGTTGAAGGCGAGCGCCAGAAGGATGATCGCCGCGCCGGGGATAAAGACGAGCCAGGGGGCCGACTGGAAGTAGGTCTGGTTTTCGAAGATGATATTGCCCCAACTTGGCGTCGGGGGCTGCACGCCAACGCCGAGGAAGGAAAGCGTTGCCTCAAGCAGCACGGTGGTCGAAATGCCGAGCGTGCCCCAGACAATGATTGTGGGCACAAGATGCGGCAGGATATGGCGGAAGAGGATGCGGCCGGTGCCCGCGCCCAATGTGCGCTCGGCCGCGATGAAGTCGCGCTCGGCAAGCGAACTCGTCTGGGTAAAGATCACCCGGGCGGTCTGCACCCAGTTCACCAGCGCGATAACGACGGCGACGATCCAAAGCGACGGATGGAAGATCGCCGCAAGGCAGATCGCAAGAAGTAGCGCCGGGAAGGCCATCATCAGGTCTGTGAAGCGCATCAGAAGCGCCCCGATCCAGCCCCGGAAGAAGCCCGCCGTGATGCCGATGAGCGTGCCGATGACCAGGGCCAGCCCGTTCGCAGCCACGCCGATGATCAGCGAGGTGCGCGCGCCATAAAGGATGCGGCTGAGCAGATCGCGGCCAAGAAGGTCGGTGCCGAGCACATAGGTCTCGTTCGGCGGCAGCGGCGCGCCTTCCAGCGTCAGCCCGTCGAAATGCTGTTCATCCGGCGCAAAGGGGGCGAGCACTGGCGCGAAGATGGCGCTGGCGACGACGAGCACTATCAGGGCAAGGCCGATCAGCGCCAGCTTGCGCTGCATGAGCCGGGCAAGTGCGCCCTTGGGCATATGCGCCTCAGCCGCGGTCGCGTCGGTCATCATCATCATCCTGCAGGTTTGTCATCTGTGCGACGACACGCTGGGCGGCGTCCTCCAAGCTGACGCGCCATGCCATCGCCATCTGGCGAAGCTGGTCATAGGTGGCCGCATCGTCCTTGCCGCCTCGCGCAGCGAGCAGAGTCACCGCACGGACCACGGTCTGCCGCTCATCGAGCCTGCGGCGCAGGTCCGCGATCTCCACCGACAGCGATCGCTGCACGTCGAAGGCGTCCCGTGCGATCAGAAGCGCCGAATAGGCGCCGCTGTCGCCCACCGGTTTCAGCAGTTGGGCATGCGCACCCGCGCGAAGCGCCCATTCGATTCGCCCGGGCGCTTCGGACCCTATGAGCGCGATCATCGGCATCGGGCTTTCGCCCGAGCGCCAGGGGAACTGGTCGTCATGCCCCATATCGGCGTCGAAAAAGACGAAGTCGGCTGCCAGAGCCCCGGGCCCCAGATCGGGCCAGGACTGCTTCACCTCAAGCCCGATGGCGCGCAATTGCCGCTCCAAAGCCTGCACGACCGGATGCGGTCGGTGCAGGATAACCGCCGTCGCCCCTCCAAGGTTCTGTATCCGCAATGGCCGCCGTTTCATGACACCACCTTCAGGGTCGGGAATGCGGGGGCCGGACGGGGCCGTGTAAGATAAGGATCGCCCGCCACCGGTGGCAGCGCCTTCAGGGTCCGGAAGGTGCCGCCCTCCACCCGCCCGATGAGAACCGGCAGCGCGGTGTGGTGCGTCGCCATGTCGATCACGCCGCCCGGCGCCTGCTGCAAGAGCGTTCCGAGAGGCAGATCCTCCGCCCCCGGCCGGCCGTTGAGAAGTCGCGCAAGTTCCCGCACCGCGGCATAGGCCGCAGCCTCATGCGACGAGGCGAACGCATCGCTTCCGGGCCAGCCCTGCGCTCCGCGGAAGTAGGGACCGGCGGCGATGAGCCCGTCGGCCACGTATTTCAACGCCGGAAACTCGGCCTCGGTCAGGTTGCAAGAGAGGATCGGGCAACGTTGCGGTGAAAACGCGGGGTCGTCCTCGGCCAGCCGGTGCATGGCTTCGAGGAATTCGTAGGTCGAGGTGCCGACTAGGTTGTTGAGGATGAAGTCGGGCCTGGCATGACGGATCTCATCCACGATGCGGCCGATATCGCGTGAGCCGAGCGGCAGGTAGCGTTCGCCCAGAACCTCACCTCCTGCGCCGGTGATGTATTCGCGCGCCAGCCGATTCATCTCCCACCCCCAGATATAGTTCGATCCGGTGAGATAGGCGCGCCGCCCATGTTCGGGCATCACCCAGTCAAGGAGCGGCAGCAAATGCTGGTTCGGACAGGCATGGGTATAGACGACATGATCGGACGCCTCGAACCCCTCGTAGGGCAAGGCATACCAGAGCGTGCCGCCGTGGCGTTCAAGAACCGGGATCACCTCCTTGCGGCTCCAGGAGGTCACGCATCCGATGACGTGGCGCGCGCGGCTGTTGCGCAGGATGTCATCGCAGAGGGGGCCATAGGCATCGGCATTGCCGCCGGGGTCGCGTTCCACCGGCACGAAGCTCAGATCGAAGGCCGGATCGCCATTGACCGCGGCCATCGCCGCGACGGCCCCGGCGCGGCTTGCCTCGGAAAACAGCGAATAGCCGCCCGAGCGGGAATAGAGCAGCCCAAGTTCGATGCGTCGTTTTCCGTCGCCCACGGTGCCCCCAAACCAAAAAACCCTGAAGCGGACCGAAGGGTCTGCGTTCAGGGCCTGTCTGCCGTCCGGCTCATCGCCAATGTTGGCTCAAGACTATAGAGGTCTGGAAACTGGTCAAGTGGGTTCGAGCACTGCCCGCGACAGGGAATTGGTCTGCATCGCTCTGCAATTGGAGAGGCTGACATCAAAATGGGCGTGGCGGGTTGCCGATGGGCCATGGCTCCATGGCGACCGCTTATCCCTTGCCGATATTGCCTGTGGGCACGTTCTGTACAGATATTTCAGCCCGGGCAGGCCCAGGCCGGAGCTCGCAAATCTCGGCGCGTATTGTGAGTGTCTTCAGGAAAGTACCGGATATCAGGACCACGCGATGGTCTCGTACGAGGCACCCCGGGGAACCTACTGACCTCGGTTACTTGCACAACCGTGGCGAAAACTCACTCAGTCGGCGGCCCTGCCCTTCGACCGTCGAAGCTGCTGCGTGCAAGCGTGATACGCAGCTTCTGGGAAGCCGCACCTCAGCGTCGAACCCGCCGTATGGACTAAGTTAAGGCCGCGAAGGCGCACGCAGCAAATGGTCCGCAGGTGAACCTTCCGTCCGGCAAGCCGACGTGTCAGCAGAACCGCCGGGCCATGTATTGCAGGAAGTCCCAGATCGTGCCCTCGAGGTCGTCGGGCGCAAGCGGGCCGCTATGGAAATAACGGGTGTTCTGCGCCCGCTGCAGTGTTTCCAGCTTTTCCCGGTCCTCTTCGTTGAAGTCCTTGCAAAGCTGTACGTATCTGACCACTTCGGCGTCTTCGGGATCGGTCTTGAACCCGGCCACGCCCCAGCGGATCGCGACCTTGTCGGCCCCGGCGGGGCGCAGGCAGAGGTAAAGCGTGTAGTTGGCCGCGACGGCCACGACGAAACTCGGGAAGATGTTAAAGAGCACGGTATTGCGCTGCTCATCCTCGGTCATGTCCTTGTGGAAGGGTCCACGCGGCGGAAAAGCCGGGTCGTAGTAGGACCGGTAAGCGGTCCAGCGTTCCTCGCCCGGAACTTTCTTGCACAATTGCGTCGGCGTCATCGGCTGCAACGTCTTCGGATGCGTCGCGAACAGGTGGTAGCCCTCCATGAAGTTCTCGGTAAGGTTCTTCCAGTTCGTTGCCCAAACACCCTCATCGGTAAAGAGGAGGTTACGCTCTTCGTTGTGGTAGTTGCGCAGGATCGCGTCGAGCTTTGAGAGTTGCGGGGCGAGCGGCGCGGCCTGACCGTCGAGATTGACAAAGATGAAGTTGCTCCAGACCTCGGAGCGGAGCTGCGGCAGGCTGCATTTCTTCTTGTCGAAGCCCTTGACCTTGCTCATCAGTGGCGCGGTCTTCAGGGATCCGTCGAGATCATAGGTCCACGCGTGGTAGCCGCAGACAAAGCTGCGGCGGTTCCCCTTGCCCTCGGCCACGAGATTGCCGCGATGGCGGCAGACGTTTGAGAGCACATGTACCGCCCCGTCTGCGGCGCGCGAGACGATGAGTTGCTCATCCACAAGTTCGGTCGTGAAATAGTCGCCCGGATTTGGGATCTCGCCAGTATGGCCAAGGCAGATCCATTCCTTTCGGAACAGTTCCTCCTTTTCCAGTTCCAGGAAATCTGCCGATGTGTAGAAGACCGGCGGCATTGTTCGGGCCTGGGTCGCATCGAGCGCGGCGATGTCACCAAGTTCCCTGCGGATGGTGTCGATGACCGGGGCGGTGGATGTCTGCATTTTTGTTCCCAGATCTCCAATCTGTGATCACAGATTTGCTAGCATGTCTTGGACTCTAGCGCCAGAGGAATTTCGCCTGAGGGTCATGCGGAATGCGCATATTGCGCCCGCAGATCGCTTCGCTGGTATTCCCGGCTCACCAGGCAGAGGTGATCGCCGGGCAGGACCATCGGGTTGCGCCGGACGATCGAAACGACACCGGCCTTGCCGGCCGTGAACTCGTCGCGGATCTCTCCGAAATTATGGGCGTCGAAAAGTGTCGCGAGGGGGGTGCCCGCCTCCACCTCCTGGCCCAGCCGGACATGCAACTTCGCCAGTCCGTGATGCGCGGCGGTCGCGAAGCCGGCGGTGCTGCCGGCGTCGATGAAGCGGGTCGTCGCGGGGGCGGGCAGATCGGGCGTCTCGACGCATCCAAGATGCTGCAGTATCCGAAGGGTACCGTTCCAGCCTGTCTCGAAAGAGTCGAGAGAGACCGTGCCCATTCCACCCAGTTCGCATGACAGAAACCGCGTTCCCCGCATGTGGGCGGCCGTGTCAAAATCGCCCCCGGTTCCGTCGATCGGACAGATGACAGTGAAAGGCGCACCGAAGGCATCGGCCAGTTCGAGGTTCGCCGCGTTGAGGGCGGCATCAGGCCCAAGGCACAGATAGCCGCAATCGACATAGCTGGCCACCGTGCCGCCGGAATGGAAATCCAGCACTGCATCTGCCCGCGGCAGCAGATGGGCATCGACAAATGACGCGATCGCGGCCGTTGGCCCAGAGGCAGTTCCGCCCGGGAATATCCGGTTCATATTGCCGCCATCGAGGGGCGAGACGCGGGTCCGAGCCGTGACCGCTGGCGTATTGAGGGCGGGAATTAGGATCACCCGCCCGGTTACGGCATCGGGCGTCAGCACCTGCATAAGCCGGTGCAGAATCACCTGCCCCTCGTATTCGTCGCCGTGATTACCGGCTGTCAGCAGGACCGTTGGGCCGTCGCCGCCTGCGATCACACCCACAGGCACACGGATCGCGGAAACTGAAAGCTCGTTGCTGGAATGGCTGACGTCGATAAAGCCAGAGCGCTTGCCGGGACTGTCGAAATCAAACTCTGTGCTAACGGGGCCGTGGGTTACCATTGTAACACCTTTCCTGTTTGAAATCCCAGGTCATTCCAGCCCCGCAACCAGTCGGCGCCTCTCCACCACCGCCTCGTCAAGCCAGTCGGTCCGCATTTCCGGGACCGAGTTCAGAAGGACCTGCGTGTATTCGTGACAAGGGGGCGTCAGCACCTCGTCCACCGGGCCCTGCGCCACGATCTGGCCGTGCCGCATCACTGCGATCCGTTCAGAAATCTTCGCGACGGTCGCGATGTCATGGGTGATGAACATGTAGCTGACGCCAAGTTCCGATTGCAGATCCTCGAGTAGGTCGAGAATCTGCTGCGCGACGATCGTGTCGAGCGCTGATGTAATCTCGTCGCAGATGATCAGGCGTGGTTCCGCGGCTAATGCGCGGGCGAGGTTCACGCGCTGACGCTGGCCGCCGGACAGTTCCGGCGGGAAACGCCAGGCGAAGGTGGTCGGAAGGTCGACACGTTCGAGAAGCCTGGCCACTTCCCGGTTCGCCTCGGACTGGCTCAGACCGCGATAGAATATCATCGGACGGCTGAGGATCTTGTTCAGCCGCTGGCGCGGATTGAGCGCGACATCGGCCATCTGGAAGGCGAACTGGATCTGGCGCAGTTCGTCTCGGCTGCGTTGGCCGACGCTGGGCGCGAGTGGCTTGCCGTCGAGATAGACGCCGCCCTTTCTCGCGCCCATGAGGCCAGAGATCAGCCGGCCGAGCGTGGTCTTGCCAGAGCCGGACTCGCCGATCACGCCCACAGTTTCGCCTTCGTTGATGGTGAGGTTGACGTCACGCAACGCGATGATGTCCTGCGCGGGACCGTAGCCTGCCGTGACGTTCCGCACCTCCAGCAGCGGTGGTTCCTTGGTCGTGAGGGCGGGAGGCGCGTGGATTTCTTCGGGCATCAGGTGCGCGGCGGCCATCAGCGCCTTGGTGTAATCGTGCTGCGGATCGCGGATGATCTGTTCGGTAGGGCCGAACTCGACCATCTTGCCGTCTTTCAGGACAAGGATATGGTCGGCCACTTGGGCCACCAGCGACAGGTCATGGGTGACATAGATCGCCGCCGTTTCATTGTCGGCGATGAGCTTCTTGAAGGAATAGAGGACTTCGA
>JAUIDM010000071.1 GCA_030428915.1 Alphaproteobacteria bacterium
GACCGCCATCGGATCGGCCCCGTCCGAATACTGCCCGCCAATTTCGTTCAATGCCCCGGCGGCGTCGCCCTTCAGGATCAGGTCGAAGAGGTCGAGCACGCGGCCCCGGTCGGCGAGCCCCAGCATCGCGCGGACCTGATCGACGGTGGTTTCGCCCGCGCCGTGGCTGATCGCCTGATCGAGCAACGAGGTCGCGTCGCGGGCGGAGCCTTCGGCGGCGCGGGTGATCAATGCCAGCGCATCATCGGTGATTTCGGCTTGCTCGGCGGTGGCGATCTTCTTCAGCAGCGCGATCATCACCTCTGGCTCGATCCGGCGCAGGTCGAAGCGTTGGCAACGCGACAGCACGGTGACCGGCACCTTGCGAATCTCGGTTGTCGCGAAGATGAACTTCACATGGGCTGGCGGTTCCTCCAGCGTCTTCAGAAGCGCGTTGAACGCGCTTGTCGACAGCATGTGAACCTCGTCGATGATGTAGATCTTGTAGCGGGCCGAAGCCGCCCGGTAGTGGACGCTTTCGATGATCTCGCGGATATCGCCGACGCCTGTTCGGCTGGCGGCATCCATCTCCATCACGTCGACATGGCGGCCTTCCATGATCGCCACGCAATGTTCGCACTTGCCGCAGGGATCGGTCGTGGGCCCGCCCTGACCATCGGGACCGATGCAGTTCATGCCTTTGGCGATGATCCGAGCCGTCGTGGTTTTCCCCGTCCCGCGGATGCCGGTCATGATGAAGGCCTGTGCGATCCGGTCGGCCGCAAAAGCGTTCTTCAGCGTGCGCACCATCGCCTCTTGTCCGACGAGGTCGGCGAAGGTTTCGGGGCGGTATTTGCGGGCAAGGACCTGATAGCGGGTCCCGGTCTCTTCTGTCATTGGGCCTCGGCGGGATTCGTGTTGGGCGCCACGTTAGGCCGGAGTGGCGATGGCGTAAACCGCCAGAGAAACCGGGCGCAGGCTCAGCCGGGCAGGCCACCATCCGAATCGTCGCCCGCCTCTTCCAGAAGCCGGTCGTAGTCCGGGATCGTGACATGGCGCTTGCCCTCAAGCCGGATCAGGCCGTCGCGCTTCAGCGCCGATATCTGCCGGCTGACGGTTTCCAGCGTCAGCCCGAGATAATCCGCCATCGCTTCCCGCGTCAGGGGCAGATCGACGACCATTTTTCCCCCTGCAGGTTTCATATGCAAAGAGGCGTCGCGGCGGGCAACGATGGCGATGAGACTTGCGATCTTCTCGCGCGCGGTCTTGCGACCCAGAAGCAGCATCCATTCGCGCGCGACATCAAGCTCGTCCAAAGTCATTTCCAGGAGGCGCTGGGCGATATGCGGGGTGCGGACCATCAACTCCTCGAACGGCTTCTTGCGGAAGCAGCACATGAGAAGATCGGTTTCGGCAACCACGTTGAAGGCGGCCGTGTCACGACCGGGCCTGCCGACGAAGTCCGAGGGGAACAGCAGCCCGACCGTCTGCGTGCGTCCGTCTTCCATCACCTGGCTGAGTGTCGCGACACCGCTGACGACGGAGGCCACGAAATCCATCCTGTCCCCCGACCAGATTAGCGTCTGGCCCGCTTCGAAGCTGCGATAGAACTTGATCGCGTCGAGCGAGGCGAGTTCGTCCGCTTCACAGCGGGCACACACGGCGCGGTGCCGGATTGGGCAGTCGCCGCATTGAGGAGCTGTGAGTGAGGGATCTTGGACGGACATCTGCATTTTTGATTTAGGTCAAGGTGGGTACGCGAGCACCTGCTAACGCTATGTGCATGACAACTGAATCGCAACTCTCGCGGCTCGGACTATTTGACGCGCGCGTACCGCGTTATACGAGTTATCCGACCGCCCCGCACTTCAATTCGCATACCGGCCCGGAAGAATTCGGGGCGTGGATCGCGGCAATTCCCGCAGGCGCGCGAATCTCGCTTTATATCCATGTGCCGTTTTGCCGACGACTCTGCTGGTTCTGCGCCTGCCGCACACAGGGCACAACCTCGGATGAGCCGGTGCGGGCCTATGTGGAAACGCTGAAGGCGGAACTGGGCCTTCTCAGGGCGCATCTGCCCAAGGGCGTGACGCTGTCGCGGTTGCATTGGGGCGGGGGCACGCCGACCCTGATGCCGGCACCCATCATGCAGGAGCTGACCGAGGCGATCTTCGACGTGGTCCCGATGGGCGATGGGGGCGAGTTTTCGGTCGAAATCGACCCGAACGAGATCGACGGCGCCCGGCTTGACGCCCTTGCCGCCGCTGGCATGAACCGTGCGTCGATCGGTGTGCAGGACTTCGATCCGGCGATCCAGAAACTGATCGGCCGCGACCAGAGCTTCGAACTCACGCGCCGCGCCGCCGAGATGATCCGGGACCGGGGGGTGGCGTCGCTCAACGCGGATATCCTGTTCGGCCTGCCGGATCAGAGCAAGGTGCGGATCGCTGCATCGGTACAGAAACTTCTGTCCCTGAACCCCGACCGCGTCGCGCTTTATGGTTATGCCCATGTGCCGTGGATGGCCCGGCGGCAGGTCATGATCCCATCGGACGCGCTGCCCAGGCCCGAAGAGCGGCTGAAGCTTTTCGAGACGGCGCGGGATCTGTTCGTCGCGGATGGCTATGACGAGATCGGGATCGACCATTTCGCGCTGCCTTCGGACGGGCTTGCCAAGGCCGCCCGTGCCGGTCGGCTGCGGCGCAATTTCCAGGGCTACACAGATGATACGGCTGAGGCACTGATCGGCCTCGGCGCTTCTTCGATATCGCGGTTTCCGCAAGGATATGCGCAGAATGCGCCGGGCACGTCGGCTTATGTGCGGGCCGTGCGCGAGGGTCGGTTTGCCACCGCGAAGGGTCATGTATTCAGCGGTCAGGATCGGTTGCGCGCGCGGATGATCGAGGCCCTGATGTGCGATTTCCGCGTTGACGCAGACGAGATGCGCCGCGACTTTCCCGAATTCGGCACCGAAGTGAACGCCCTGTTTGCCGACGCGGCGCGCGAATTCGGCGATATGGTCGAACTTCGTCCGGACGGCTTGCGGATACCGGAAAAGGCCCGTCCTCTGACACGGATGATTGCGCGTGTTTTTGACGCCTATGACCTGTCGAAGGCCGGGCATAGTCCGGCCGTTTGACCGGCAGCTTCACGTCCGGTTCAGTCGGTTGCCGATGCCTCGACGAAATCGATCAATCGCGGCAGGCAAAGCTGTTTCAGATCATAGCGCTCACGAATGGACGTGCGCGCGGCCTGCCGCAGCACTGCATATTTCTCCGGTTCGGACAGCGCTTCGATGAGGGCAGACGACCAGCCGTCGATGTCGAAGAAATCCACAAGAAGCCCGTTTTCACCATCGCGGATCACCTCTTCGACCGGTGCCGTACGAGAGCCGATGACCAGCGCCCCGGCGCTCATCGCCTCGAGCATCGACCATGACAGAACGAAGGGATAGGTCAGGTAAGCATGGGCCCGGGTGACCTGCATGAGTGACAGGAAGTCCGCGTAGGGCACATTGCCAAGAAAATGGATACGGGTCAGGTCGATCCGGTCCTTGACCTCGTCGAGGAACATCCGCTTCCAGCTTTGCCCCTCACCCGGTGCGGGGCCGTAGCTTTGCCCTTCGCCGCCGACGATCACCACCTGCGCCTTTGGGCGCGCCTTCAATACTTCGGGCAAGGCGCGCATGAAGATGTGATAGCCGCGATAAGGTTCGAGATTGCGGTTCACGAAGCTCAGAACCTCATCCCCCGGTGTCAGGACCTGCCCGCCCGGCAAGGTCAGCCGCGCTTCCGGATCTGGCTTGACCCGGTCGGTGTCGATGCCGTCATGGATGACGCTGATCTTGTCGCGCAACCCTTCGGGAAACGTCGAGGCCTGCCAGGCGGTTGGTGCGAGCGCCGCATCCGCCTCCACCAGCGCTTGCAACAGATGCGCGCGGCGCGCAACGACAGAGAGGTTAGGACCCTCGCCGCGCTGGAATTCGGGATCAAAGCCGGTATCGGCGCCCCTGCCGCGATAGTAGAATTCGGCGTAGGTCAGATGTCTGGCGTCGGGCCAGATTTCCCGCAGGAAGAGGGTTTCGCCCCAGCCGCCATGGCCGAAGACCACATCGGGCTCAAAGCCCTTCTGCCGCGTCAGTTGCAACGCCGCCCGTGCAACCGCCGCCCCGCGTTCCGACATTTCGGCATAGGTCTTGCCAGCGCCGGTGGCGTTGTGCTCCGCCGGCGTGCGATACCGCAGGACCGGTACGGGCGACGGACGTTTGTTATGCTCGGCGGTCAGCGCGACGACCTGATGACCGCGTTCGGCGAGGGCAGGGGCAAGGTGAAGGAACTGGCCCGGAAAGTTCTGGTGAACGAAAAGAATCTTCATGCGCTGCGGCTGGCCCGTCCGAAGGCGGCGGCCATCAGTTCGCGGGTGTAGTCGGTTTGGGGATTTTCGAAGACGGCATTGCCGTCGCCCGTCTCGACCACATCGCCCGCTTTCATCACGATGACCTTATGGGCCAGCGCACGCACGACGCGCAGGTCATGGCTGATGAAAAGGTAGGCCAGCCCATAGCGCCGCTGGAGCGAGCGCAGAAGCTCCACGATCTGCACCTGAACGGTCATGTCGAGCGCGGAGGTCGGTTCGTCCAGCACGACGACTTTCGGGCGCAGGATCATCGCCCGCGCGATGGCGATCCGCTGGCGCTGGCCTCCTGAAAACTCATGCGGATAACGTTCCATCATCGCCGGGTCGAGCCCGACCTCGGTCATGATCTCGGCCACCATCTGACGCCGGTCGCGGCCCTTTTCGACGCCGTGGACGGTCAGCCCCTCGGCGATGATCTGTTCGCAGGTCATGCGCGGGGAAAGGCTGCCATAGGGGTCCTGAAAGACGATCTGCATGTCGCGGCGCAGCTTTCGCAAATCGCGTGGCCGCCAGTTGGAGATATCCTGCCCGAGATAGACGATGGGGCCTTCCGACGCGATCAGCCGCATGATGGCGAGCGCGAGCGTGGTCTTGCCCGATCCGCTTTCGCCGACGATGCCGAGCGTTTCCCCTGCGCGCACGGAGATACTCGCAGCATTCACCGCCTTCACGTGACCGACGGTGCGGCGCAGAAGCCCACGCTGGATCGGAAACCAGATGCGCAGATTTTCGGTCCGCACGATCTCTTCCGCCCCGTCCGGCACCGGGTCCGGGCGGCCATGCGGTTCGGCGGCCAGCAATTTCTGCGTATAGGCGTGCTGCGGGTTCGCGAATATCTCTTCCACCGGCCCTTGTTCGACGATTTCGCCGCCCTGCATCACGCAGACCCGGTCTGCGATACGGCGGACGATGCCGAGGTCGTGGGAGATGAAAAGCAGGCTCAGCCCTTCACGCTCCTTCAGTTCGGCCAGAAGGTCGAGGATCTGCGCCTGAATCGTCACGTCGAGCGCGGTCGTGGGTTCGTCGGCGATCAGCAGTTCCGGCCCGTTGGCCAGCGCCATGGCAATCATCACCCGCTGCCGCTGCCCGCCCGACAACTGGTGCGGATAGTCCTTGAGCCGCCGTTCGGCATTGTCGATGCCGACCTTCTCCATCAATTCGATGATCCGCGCCCGCGCGGCCTCGCCAACCAATCCCTGATGCAGCGCAAGGCTTTCCGCCAGTTGCTTTTCCAGCGTGTGGAGCGGATTGAGCGAGGTCATCGGCTCCTGAAAGATGAAGCTGATATCGTTGCCGCGCACCTCGCGCAGTACCGGTTCCGGCGCGCCGATCATCTCGCGGTCGAGATACTTCACCGAGCCGGACACCTCGGCATTGTCGCCGAGAAGCGCCACGGTCGACAAAGCCGTTACCGATTTGCCCGATCCGCTTTCCCCGACGATGGCGACGGTTTCGCCCTTGCCGACGGTAAAGCTCACGCCCTTCACCGCATGGATGATCTTACCATCCTGACGGAAATCCACCTTCAGGTCGCGGATATCGAGGACCGTCTTCATTTGAAGGTCTTCCGGGGGTCAAAGGCGTCGCGCACGCCTTCGAAGATGAAAACCAGAAGCGAAAGCATGATGGCGAAGGTGAAGAAGGCCGAGAAACCCAGCCACGGGGCCTGAAGGTTCGACTTGCCCTGAAGCGCCAGTTCGCCGAGCGAGGGCAGGGAGGAGGGCAGACCGTAGCCGAGATAGTCGAGCGCCGCGAGCCCGCCAATGGCGCCGGTGACGATGAAGGGCAGGAAGGTCAGCGTCGCCACCATGGCATTCGGCAGGATGTGGCGGAACATGATGACCCGGTCGCTGACCCCCAGCGCGCGGGCGGCACGGACATATTCGAAGTTGCGCGCCCTAAGGAACTCGGCCCGAACGACGCCCACCAGAGCGGGCCAGCCGAAGAGGATGGTGACGAAGACCAGAAGCCCGAAACTGCGCCCGAGGATCGCGAAGAGGATGATGATGACGTAAAGGCCGGGGGTGGAGCCCCAGATTTCCAGAAGCCGCTGGAAGGTCAGATCGACCCAGCCTCCGAAATAGCCCTGCACGGCGCCCGCCGCGATGCCGATCAGGCTGGAGATCGTCGTAACGATCAGCGTGAAGAGGATCGAGAGGCGGAAGCCATAGATGATCCGCGCCAGCACGTCGCGCGACGTGTCGTCGGTACCCAGCCAGTGATCGCCATCGGGGGCCGAGGGCGCGGTGCCCACGTTGTTGATCGTGTTGTAGCGGTAGGGGATCGGCGGCCAGATCATCCAGCCCTTTTCGATCGCCTCGCCATTGACGATGCCGTCGCCGGCATCCTCGATCACCCCTTCGGGGTCATCGAAGCAATCCTCAAGCCCGCCCGAGACGATCAGGCAGCGCACTTCCGGTTCGCGGTAGACCGCCTCGGTCCGGAAATCGCCGCCAAAGGCGGTTTCGGGATAGAACTTGTAGATCGGGAAATGCAGCCCGCCGCGATAGGACACGACGATCGGTTTGTCGTTCGCCACCACCTCGGCCATCAGCGAGATCACGAAGAGGACAAGGAAGATGCCAAGCGACCAGACCGCGCGGCGGTTGGCCTTGAAGTTGCGCCAGCGGCGCTGGTTGAGGGGTGACAACCGCATCAGCCCGCCCGCTTCTCAAAGTCGATCCGCGGATCGACAAAGACATACATGAGGTCCGAGAGAAGTCCGATCAGCAGACCCAGAAGGCCGAAGACCCAGAGCGTGCCGAAGACCACCGGGTAATCGCGCGCCACCGCCGCCTCATATCCAAGCCGTCCAAGCCCGTCGAGCGAGAAGATCGTTTCGATCAGAAGCCCGCCGCCGAACAGAACAGCCAGGAAGAGACCGGGGAATCCGGCGATGACGATCAGCATCGCGTTGCGGAAAACATGGCCGTAAAGGACGCGCCGCTCGCTGAGCCCTTTGGCCTTGGCGGTCAGCACGTATTGCTTGTTGATCTCGTCAAGGAAGCTGTTCTTGGTCAGAAGCGTGAGGGTGGCGAAGCTCGATATGGTGGAGGCCACGACCGGCAAGGTGATGTGCCAGAAATAGTCGGCGATCTTTCCGATCAGGCTCATCTGCTCCCACCCGTCCGAGGTCAGCCCGCGCAGCGGGAAAATGCGCCAATAGCTGCCGCCCGCGAAGAGGACGATCAGGAGAACCGCAAAAAGAAAGCCCGGGATTGCATAGGCGACGATGATGGTGCCCGAGGTCCAGGTGTCGAATGCGGACCCGTCCCTGACCGCCTTGCGGATGCCAAGCGGGATCGAAATCAGATAGGCCAGCAGCGTCGACCAGAGGCCGAGCGTGATCGAAACCGGCATCTTCTCGATCACCAGGTCAACGACGGAGATCTTGCGGAAATAACTCTCGCCGAAATCGAAGCGCAGATAGTCGCCCATCATCTTGATGAAACGCTCGTGCGCGGGCTTGTCGAGGCCGAACTGCTTTTCCAACTGCTCGATGAATTCCGGCGGCAGGCCGCGCGCGCCCAGATAGCGGTCATCGCCGCCGGACTGCTGTTCCGTGGCAACATCACCGCCGCCGGTAATGTTCTGAAAGACGTCGCCCGATCCTTCCAGACGGGCAATGATCTGTTCCACCGGCCCGCCGGGCACGAACTGCGTCAGGGTGAAATTGATCAGCATGATCCCGAACAAAGTCGGGATCATCAGCAGCATTCTTCGCAGGATATAGGCGCCCAAGGTCGTGTTTTCCCGGTCTTCAGTAGGCGCCCGCGGCCTTCAGCCGGTCGGCGGCTTCGGCGTCATACCACCAGAAATCCAGTTCGCCCACGGAAAGTGGTGGCAGGTTATCGGGGTGGCGGTAGAAATCGTAATAGGCGACCCAGGTTGCGGGCAGATACCAAAGAGGGATGTCGAAGCCTACGGCCCTGAGCGCCCGGTCGAGCGCGTGGACCGAGGTTCTCAGCTCATCCAGCGACTGCGCGCCCACGACATGGGTGATCAGCCGGTCAATCGCCGGATTACGCAGCCGCATCAGGTTTCGCGAACTGTCGTCGGCTGTTTTTGACCCGAACCATTGCTCCAAACCGCCTGAGGGTTCAAACCCGAGATCGAAACCCTGATTGGCAAGGTCGAAATCGCCCTTCCGGCGGCGTTCGACATATTGCGAAACATCGACGCGGTCGAGTTTTCCCTGAACGCCGATGAGAGCCAGGTTTTCGATGAACGGATTGACGAACCGATCGTATGTCGGGCTGAACTGGATAATTGTCAGATCCAGAGTCTCGCCTTTTTCGTTCCGGCGAATGCCATCGTTGCCCGTAACCCACCCAGCCTCGTCCAGAAGGTTGCTCGCTTGGCGGATGAGGCTGCGGGAAGGGCGGTTCGCCGTCTCGTCGTGCAAGACCGGGACCTTTGCCTCATCGGTCAGGATCGCCGGGTCAAGCAGCCCCTCATCGACCAGCGGCTTGAGAAGCGCGATCTCGCCCTCTGAGGGCGTGCCGCTGGCGGCGAGGTCCGAGCCCGGCCAGTAAGAGGTGGGGCTTTGGAAGAAGCCATATTGCAGGGTCTTGTTGGACCAGGCAAAATTGTACATCATCCCTATCGCTTCACGAACCTTGGCATCCTGCCAGTGCGGTCGGTCGAGATTGAAGACCCAGGACAGTCGCGTACCGACATTGCCGTCGGGGATTTCGTCGCGCTTGACCCAACCGTTGTTGATCGCTTGGAAATCGTAGCCGGTCGCCCAGTTTTGCGAGTTGTTTTCGGTTCGGAACGTATAGTCCCCGGCCTTGAACCCTTCGAACGCGGCGTCGCTGTCGGCGAAATACTCCACACGGATGGTGTCGAAGTTGTTGCGCCCCTTGTTGAAGGGGATGTCGCTGCCCCAGTAGTCAGGATTACGCTTGTAGACGATGCGGCTGTTGAACTTGGCGCTGTCGAGCACGTAGGCGCCGGTCGACATGAACGGCCGCTGGGTTGATTTGTCGAGTCGTGTGCCGGTTTCTTCGAACCATGCCTTGGAAAAAGCTGGCGTGCCACCGGCAAAACCCACGCGGTCCCGCAAGGGGGCGGCATCGGTGAAGTAGAAGGTGATACGGTAGGGACCTTCGACCTCGACGCGGTCGATATAGCCTTCGACAACACGTCGGTATTCAAGGATGCCCTGTTCAAGGAACAGATTGAAGCTGAACGCGATATCCTCGGCCGTCATAGGCATCCCGTCCGAGAATTTCACATCCTCGCGCAGATTGAAGGTAACGTAGGACAGGTCTTCGGGATATTCGAGCGTCGTGCAGAGAAAGCAGTATGATCCGTAAGGGTCATCTGCGGTCGAAGTCAGGATCGCCTCGCTGCCAATGGTATTAAGCGCCGCGGGCACGCCGTCACTGGCATATTGGTTGAAACTGTCAAAGCTGCCCTGCGCCCAGATCGATATCTCGCCGCCCTTCGGTGCGTCCGGGTTCACGTAGTCTAGATGGTCGAAATCGGCGGGGTATTTCAGTTCGCCAAAGTTGGAGTATCCATGCGAAATGGTGACGTTGTCCTGCGCATGGACCGCGGCAGGGACGGCGATGGAAAGTGCCACGAGTCCCGAGAGCAGGGCGAAACGCGTGTCGCGTCGTCTGCAACGTGTTTTTCCGGCCAGTTCGTCGGGACCCTGCAACCTCATCGCCTCCTCCTTCGCACGCCTTCAATGGCGCCCGGTTTTCTGGATACGGACCCTAGAACGCCGTGGGGGCGGGCTTCAAGTTGCGAATTTGTGAGCACGCCGTGTGAGCCAACAAAAAAGGGCCGTCCCGAAGGACAGCCCGGTTCGTGCCGCTTGCGCGTGGCGTTTAGCTGCCGGTCGCAGCGAGGTAGGCGATGACGTTGGCGCGGTCCTCGACCTTCTTGAGACCAGCGAAGGACATCTTGGTGCCAGGGACGAAGCCCTTGGGGTTTTCCAGGAAGTGGCTGAGCGTCTCAGGATCCCAGTTGCCGCCATGACCGGCCATGCTGTCGGAATAACCGAAGCCCGCGACGCTACCGACGGCGCGGTTCACGACGCCATCCAGATGCGGGCCGGTGCCGTTCGAGCCGTCGAGCTTGTGGCAGGCCTTACACTTGCCAAAGACCTTTTCGCCAGCGGCGGCATCGGCCGAGGCGTAGACGGTCGCGAAGTCGGGACCTTCCTCGGCGGCCGCGTCGCCGCCCTCTTCGGCACCAGTGTCGATGACGTAGGCCTGGGCCACTTCCTCATCGCCATGCGCCACCGGGCCGGTGTGATAAAGTGCCTCGGCTGCCCATTTGCCCAGAAGGAAGATCAGGAACGCGCCGCACAGCGCGCCGCCAGCCTTCGTTACAGTCATCGTGTCGAACATGTCGCGCCTCTGTCATGGCATAGATTTGCGGCGTATCTATCCGCTTCCCCTACCCGGTTTCAAGGTATAGTTAGCGCGGCACATCGCCCACCCCCCGGGGCTGACGCCAAGGAGCCACCCGCATGACCGCACGGATCGCCTTCCAGGGAGAGCCCGGAGCCTATTCGGATCAAGCCTGTCGCGAGGCCTATCCGGACCTGGAGCCCCTGCCCTGCCGGACTTTCGAGGATGCAATCCAGTCCGTGCGCAAGGGCGAGGCTGAACTCGCGATGCTGCCTGTCGAGAACTCGACCTATGGCCGCGTGGCGGACATTCACCGTCTTTTGCCTGAAAGCGGTCTTCACATCGTGGATGAGGCCTTCGTGCGCGTCCATATCAACGTGCTGGGCGTGAAGGGTGCAAAACTGGCGGATATCAAGGAGGCCTACAGCCACCTCGTGCTGTTGCCGCAATGCGAGGACTTCCTGCGAGAACACGGCATTCGGGGTCGGGTGAGCTCCGACAATGCCCGGGCCGCGCGGGACGTGGCAGAGCGTGGCGACCGCAGTGTGGCGGCGCTTGCCTCGGAACTTGCGGGCGAGATTTATGGCCTGGACGTCCTCGCGCGTCATATCGAAGATTCGGACCACAATCGGACGCGTTTTCTGGTCATGTCTCGCCAGCCCGATCTGAAACGGCGTGGCGATCACGGCATGATGACCACCTTCGTCTTTCGCGTCCGCAACATCCCGGCCGCGCTTTACAAGGCCATGGGCGGCTTTGCCACGAACGGTGTCAACATGACCAAGCTGGAAAGCTACATGGTCGACGGGTCTTTCTCCGCCACCCAATTCTACGCCGATATCGAAGGCCACCCGGACGATGCCAATGTGCGCCTTGCGCTGGAGGAGCTGGATTATTTCACCTCGACCATGACCCTGCTCGGCGTCTATCCGGCCCATGCCAGCCGGCACTGAAGGCGGTCACGGCATGCGTGGGCCAAGGTGGCGCAGTTCCAGCTCGGCCGCATGCTTCTGCACCCTCGACTGAAACCGGCGGGTGTAGCTTGCCTTGTTCAGCCGGATCGATTGCAGCATCAACCGTGCCGTAAGCGTGCGCGGCTTGATCACAAGATCCACGGCCAGCCGGGTGCGGGTCCGGGACAGGGCGACGAGGCCGACATTCAGCCAGGCGTTGAAGCCGGGGCTTTCGGCGATGAAGTCCATGGCTTCGGGCCGCTCGAAACGCTCCAACTCGCATACTATGCGGCGCATCTTGCCACGCACCGGGAAGCGCAGGCTCCAGGTCAGGCCAGGGCCGGTTTCAGCCAGCCGGTCGACCCGCGTCACATCGGCGCCCCGGCGCAGTGCGGCACGTTCGTAGACCGGGAAGTTCGCAAGCGCGTCGAAAACGAACTCGGCGGGCGCCTCGATGTCCTCTTTTGTTGAGAACTTCACCTGCTACCTCCCCGTCGTTCCCGCAAAAATTCTGACGTCAATCCAAACGGTCCGCAACCCAGTTGGTCAGCAGAAATCCCGCGATGGCGCCTGCACGGGGTTTGCGAATCAGCGGATGGTCCCCGGCCAGCACTGACGCCATGTCCTCCCGGCTGATCCAGATGGCATCCTCCAGTTCCGCCGGGTCGAGTGTGATCGCTTCACTTTCGGCGTCGCCGGCACAGCCGATCATCAGCGAAGACGGGTAGGGCCAGGGCTGGCTGGCGAGATAGCGCACCGCGCCTACCCGGACACCGGTTTCCTCGGCCACTTCGCGGCGCACCGCCGCCTCCATCGTCTCGCCCGGTTCCATAAAACCTGCGAGGCATGAATACATGCCGTCCGGCCAACCCGGGGAGCGGCCGATAAGCGTCTTGTTCCCGCGGGTGATCAGCATGATGACGACTGGATCTGTGCGGGGAAAATGCATCGTGCCGCAATCAGGGCATTTGCGTTGCCAGCCGCCGTCAACGGCATCGCTCGGCGTTCCGCAGGCAGAGCAGAAGCGATGGCTGCGATGCCATCCGAGCAGCGCTTTGGCGGTGGCGATCAATTCCGCGTCGCGGGCCGGAAGCACGGCCATCACAGTGCGCAGTTCAACAAAGCGGTGGTCATCGGGCAGGGCAGGATGGCGCTGTTCGGTAGGGTCGAGGAAGCCACCTGTGGGTGGCAATTCGCCCTCAAGCGGGGTCCAGCCGGAAACATCTATGGCATAACAGGCCCTGTCCTCGTCCAGCCCGAGAAACAGCGGCGTTTCGGTTGCGTTCGCAAGAACCGGGTGGCCGGGCGCGACCCATCCTGCCGCGACATCCGCCACCAGCGGTTTGCCGCGCCAGATCGGGAGTATGCGCGTCGCCGGAGCTTCAAGGCGCTGCGCAAGCTCATTTGCCTTGCCCCGCATCCACGCGGCACGGTCCAGCCCCGACCCGCCGAATGTCACCGTTTCCGCAATCCGCATTCGTCCCTCCATCCGCCGCAGATGTGGCATGAGGGGCTCGCGGATGTAAATGCGTCCGGCGCTGATGTGGGGGGATCGTTGCGCGATCATTGGCGACGATGTAGACCTGAAAACACGTATAGGTAGTTATGCTGCTGCACGGCGGCTGGTTTCATATGCCTGTCGTGTTATTTTGCGTTGATCCTCACAACTCATAACCAGGGAGGCTGCCATGACCGCGACAACTCGACGGGCCCTCAATCGCCGGACTTTCCTTGGCCAGACCACCGCCGGAGCTTCCTTGATCGCGCTGCACCCCTATTCCGCCTTCGCCGCAACAAATCAGGCCCATCTCAGGATCATGGAAACGACGGACGTGCACGTCCATGTCTTTCCCTACGACTATTATTCAGACAAGGAGGTCGACACGGTTGGCCTTGCCCGCACCGCCGCAATCATCGAAGGAATTCGGGCCGAGGCGACGAATTCGATGCTCGTCGACAATGGCGACTTTCTTCAGGGCAATCCGATGGGCGACTACATCGCCTACGAACGGGGGATGAAGGACGGCGACTTGCATCCGATCATCCAAGCAATGAACACGCTGGGCTTCGATGCCTCGACGCTTGGCAATCACGAATTCAATTACGGCCTCGACTTCCTGATGAAATCGGTTGCAGGTGCGAATTTCCCGATCGTCTCGGCCAATGTCGCGAAGACGCTCGGCGCGACCCCGCGGGAAGACGAGACGCTGCTAAGGCCTTACGTCATCGTCGACCGGGACGTGACCGACGGTGCAGGCAATACGCACCCGATCCGAGTTGGCATCATCGGTTTCGTTCCGCCGCAGATCATGACCTGGGACCGCCGTCATCTGGAAGGCAAGGTCAATGCCCGCGACATCGTCGAGACGGCCAAGGCCTGGGTGCCACAGATGCGGGAAGAAGGCTGCGACATCGTTCTGGCCCTCAGCCATTCCGGTATCGCGGGGGCCGAGCATGCTGACGGGATGGAAAACGCCTCCGTTCCGCTGGCGCGCGTCGAGGGTATCGACGCGGTGATGACGGGCCACAGCCACCTTGTCTTCCCGTCGCCGACCTATGACGGCTATTCCGAAGTCGACGTGGCGAGCGGCACCATCTCGGGTAAGCCGGCGGTGATGGCGGGCTTCTGGGGCTCGCATATGGGGCTGATTGACCTTCTTCTGGAACGCGACGGCAATGAATGGCGCGTGGTCAGTTCCACGACCGAAGCACGGCCGATATCCAAGCGCAACGAGGACCGGTCGGTGACCGCCCTTGTCGAAA
>JAUIDM010000072.1 GCA_030428915.1 Alphaproteobacteria bacterium
CCTTTATAATTGGTCCGGGGGGAGAGATGCGCGCCCAGCTGAACGCGGTGGGCGGCGCGGGTCTGTCGCCGCGGGAATTCGAACCGGCGCTCCTGTCGCTGATCCACGCGCATCTCACGTCCGGGCTGGTCGCGCCGGTCATCGCCTGCGGCATGGTCGGCAGCCGCGAGGGATGGCACGAGGTGCCGTATCGGACCGTCCCTTGCGATCCGGTCGCGCGCGGCGCGCTGGTGGCCGCTCCCACCACCGATCCGCGGGTCACCGTTCATATCGTGCCCGGGCTGAGCCAGGCCGACCCAGCCGATGTACTGCGCGGTGAGGAAACCCAGATCGCGGGCTTCTTGTCCCGAAATCCAGGCTGGGATGGTGTGATCTGTCTGCCCGGTACGCATACGAAATGGGCCCATCTCAGCGCGGGTGAGGTGGTGTCGTTCCAGAGTTTCATGACCGGCGAGATGTTTGCGCTCTTGTCGGAACGTTCGGTCCTGCGGCATTCCCTCGCGGGCGACGGCTGGGACGCCGCCGCCTTCGTCGAGGCGGTCGATGAGGCGATGGCCCGCCCCGAACGCCTTGCTGCCCGGCTGTATCGGATCAGGTCGGAGGATCTCTTGCGCGGCAGTGATCCCGCCGCCGCCCGCGCGCGGCTGTCGGGGTATCTGATTGGGGCCGAGCTTGCCGCTGCGCGTCCCTACTGGCTGGGCCAGCAGGTCGCCATCATCGGCGCCCCGGGCCTGTCGGCGGCCTATGCCGAGGCGCTGAAGGCGCAGGGGGTGGCGCCGGTTCTGATGGCGGGGGAGGAAGCGGCGCTGGCCGGGCTTGCAAGCCTTGCACCGGATCTCGAAAGGGGTGAGGCGTCATGAGCCGGGGTATCATCGCCATTCTGCGCGGCATCACGTCGGGCGAGGTTCTGGATGTCACCGCCGCCCTGATCGAGGCCGGGATCACGCGCATCGAGGTGCCGCTGAATTCACCAGACGCGCTGGTGAGCATCAAGAGGATCGCGGAGCGCTTTGGCGAAGTCGCGCTGATCGGGGCGGGCACCGTCCTGAGCGCGGCGGAGGTCGATGCCGTGGCCGCGGTCGGCGGACGGCTGATCGTATCGCCGAACTGCGATCCGGCGGTGATCGCCGCGACGAAGGCGAACGGGTTGCAGAGTTGGCCCGGCGTTCTGTCCCCGACGGAGTGTTTCACGGCTCTCCGCGCCGGGGCCGATGGGCTGAAGCTTTTTCCGGCCTTCCATATGGGTTTCGCCGGTCTCGGTGCCATGCGCGCCGTGCTGCCGCCTGAAACGCTGGTTTATGCGGTCGGCGGTGTCGCACCTGAAGACTTTCGCGACTGGCGCAAGGCGGGGGCGGACGGGTTCGGCCTTGGCACCTCACTCTACCGGCCCGGCGACAGTGCCGCCGAAGTCGCGGCGAAGGCGCGCGAGGTGGTCGAAGCCTGGGACACCACCGCATCCTAGGAGGCGCGGCAATCCGTGCCTCGGTCTCGGCCGGAACCGCTCAGGATCGCAGTCGGAAACGGGCGGGTTGCCCCGCCCGCGTTTCGGTCAGACCAGCGCCTTGACCCGTTCCGCGACGGCCTCGGCGGTGATGCCGAACTCCTCGTAGAGCCGTTCGGCCGGGGCCGAGGCGCCGAAGCTCTCCATGCCGATGAAGGCGGACTTCGCCTCGCGTCCGCGTTCACCCAGAAGCCAGCGGTCCCAGGGCTGGCGCACGGCAGCTTCCACGGCGACGCGGACCGGCCCCGCGGGCAGAATCTTCTTGCGATACGCCTCGTCCTGCGCGGCGAAGAGCTCCATGCAGGGCATGGAGACGACGCGGGTGCCGATGCCGTCGGCCTGCAACAGGTCGCGGGCCTTCAGTGCGATTTCGACTTCGGAGCCCGTGGCGATCAGGATCGCCTGCCGCTTGCCGTCGGCCTCGCGCAACACATAGGCGCCCTGAGCGGAAAGGTTCTTGCCCGTATGCCTGGTCCGCACCGTTGGCAGGTTCTGACGGGACAGCGCGAGCACAGACGGCGTCTTCTCTGCCGTCAACGCCAGTTCCCAGGCTTCCGCCGTCTCGATCACGTCGGCGGGGCGGAAGACATGTGTATTGGGCGTCGCCCGGCAGATTGCCAGATGCTCGACCGGCTGGTGCGTCGGGCCATCCTCACCCAGACCGATGGAATCGTGAGTCATCACGTAGACCGCCGGCACCCCCATCAGCGCCGAAAGACGCATCGCGCCGCGGGCATAGTCGGTGAAGCACAGGAACGTGCCGCCGTAGGGCCGCACGCCGCCATGCAAGGCCATTCCGTTCATCGCGGCCGCCATGCCATGTTCGCGGATACCGTAGTGGATGTAGCGGCCCTTGCGGTTGTCCGGATTGAAGATGCCAAGATCGCCGGTCTTTGTGTTGTTCGAGCCGGTAAGGTCGGCCGAGCCGCCGATGGTCTCGGGCATCACCGGATTGACCACTTCCAGCACCATTTCCGATGCCTTGCGGGTGGCGACCTTCGGGGCCAGTTCGGTGTTCTGCTTTTTCAGCGCACGGATCGTGGCCGCAAGCCGCTTCGGCGCACCGCCCGACATCTGCCGTTCAAACTCGTCCCGGCGATTGGCCGAAAGGGCCGCGATGCGGTCTTCCCATTCCTTGCGGGCCGCGGCACCCCGGGCACCGATGGCGCGCCAGGCATTCAGGATATCGTCGGGGATATCGAAGGCGGGGTGGGGCCAGCCATAGATCTCTTTCGTGACCTTGATCTCATCGGGGCCAAGCGGCGATCCATGGGCGCCCGCCGTGTCCTGCTTCTTCGGACTGCCGAAACCGATATGGGTCTTGCAGTCGATCAGGACCGGGCGGTCGGATGTCTTCGCCTCGGTCAATGCCCGGTCGATGTCCGCCGGGTCGTGCCCGTCGCAGGACAGGACGTTCCAGCCGGCCGCCGCGAAGCGGGCGCGCTGGTCGGTCACGTCGCTGAGGCTGATCTTGCCGTCGATCGAGATGTCGTTGTTGTCCCAAAGCACGATCAGCTTCGACAGCTTCTGCATGCCCGCCAGACCAATCGCCTCGTGGCTGATGCCCTCCATCAGGCAGCCGTCCCCGGCGATGACCCAAGTGTAGTGATCGACCACTTTCTTGCCGAAGCGCGCGCGCATCGATTCCTCGGCGATGGCGAAGCCGACGGCGTTCGAGATCCCCTGGCCAAGCGGGCCGGTTGTCGTCTCGACGCCCGCGACATGCCCGTATTCCGGATGACCTGCCGTGATCGCGCCCCACTGCCGGAAGTTGCGGATCTGGTCGAGCGTCATGTCCTCGTAGCCAGTCAGGTAGAGAAGCGCGTAGATCAGCATCGACCCGTGACCGGCCGAAAGAATGAACCGGTCGCGGTCAGCCCACTTTGGCGCGGAGGCGTCGAACTTGAGGTGCTTTTCAAACAGCACGGTCGCCACGTCGGCCATGCCCATCGGCATGCCGGGATGGCCCGAATTGGCGGCCTGAACCGCATCCATCGCCAGTGCGCGAATGGCGCAGGCTTTCATCCAGTGATCGGCATGGTCCTTGCGGAGGGTGGCGATATCCACGGGGCACTGTCCTTTTCGAAGTGGCAGAGTTTTGCGGCTTGATAGCAGGCTGAAAGGCAAGATCAAGCGCAGCACATAACCGATTGGCCGGAAAGGGGGAGAAATCCCCGCGTGCTTTGGTCTAAAATCACCAGACAACGGCCGCGGCCGATTCGCCCATCATCGGCTGGGCGGATCCGGTCCACCGGGGCCGGGCGCATAAAGTGACTGGGTGTGGGGGCCGAACAGATGACGGAAATGACAGAATTGGCGCGACGCTTGACGGAAGCGCTGGAACGGATCGGTGCGGGGCTGGACGCTGGACTAGCCGGGACCGAGGGACAGTCGGATGAGGTCGCAGGGCTGAAAGAGGCACTGGAGGCCGAACGGACGACCAACGCGCAGTTGACCGAACGTGTCCGCGCAATCAAGCACAAGCAGGAAACCATGGTCGGCGCGCTCGAGGCCAAAGTGGCGCAACTGACAAGGCAGCTTGATGCGACGGGCGCAGAGGTGCAGCGCCAGAAGCGGCTGAATGCCGATCTGGCCGACGCAAACAAGGCGCTGAGCGAGGCCGCGACGAAGGGCGTGGCCGAGCCGCATCTCATCAACCGCTCCATGCAGACGGAACTCGAGGCGCTCCGCGCGGCGCGGGCGGCGGAAATGGCGGAGATGGAAGAGATCCTTGCCGAACTGAAACCGCTGATCGAAGAGGTGGCATGATGCCGGAGATGAAGATCACGATCGGCGGGCGGGATTTCGAGGTTGCCTGCCAGGAAGGCGAAGAACATTTCCTGCAATCGGCGGCGAAGATGCTCGACAACGAGGCCGCGACCCTGATCGGCCAGATCGGTCGCATGCCCGAAGCGCGCATGCTGCTGATGGCGGGACTGATGCTGGCCGACAAGGCTGCGGGGCTGGAAGATCAGCTGCGCACCGCCAATGAGCGCGCCGCCGTTGCCGAACGGGTCGCGGCGGATGCCCGTGCCAACCCAGCCAAGGTCGAGGTGCCGGTGATCCCGGAAATCGTCATAGATAGCTTTGCCGAGATCACGGCGCGCGCCGAAGCGCTTGCCGACCGGATCGAGGAACGCAAGGCGGGGTAGGGCACTTCGGGTTCCGGTTGAAACACCACACATCAGCATTCGAACCAATAGGTTCCGATACTGATTGAATGGAACCCCGAAACGCTACCGGTTCACGCGTTCGGGCGCCCCGCCCAACCGAACCCCGCGCCGTCAAGCGCGAAGGCCGCCCCCGGGGCGGCCTTTTGACTTTGGGCTGCTGCGCGTGCTTCAGGCGTTCGCGGCGCGGATCTGGTCGGCAGCGTCCTTGTTGAAGGCGATGCCCTTGTCGGCCAGAAGCTGATCCAGTTCGCCCGACAGCGTCATCTCGGTGATGATGTCGCAGCCGCCGACGAACTCGCCCTTCACGTAAAGCTGGGGAATGGTCGGCCAGTCGGAGAAATCCTTGATCCCCTGACGGATCTCGGCGTCTTCCAGCACGTTGACGTCGGCAAAGTCGACGCCCATGAAGTTCAGGACACCCGCGACGCGGGAGGAAAAGCCGCATTGCGGCATGGTCTTGGTGCCCTTCATGTAAAGGACGACGTCGTTCTGGGTCACGGTATCGCGGATGCGGTCCTGCGCGGTCATGTCTGTTACTCCGGTGCCTTTGTGGTGAGGGCCAGCGCGTGCAACTCGCCCTGCGCGCCGTCCATTTTCCCCTTCAGCGCGGCGTAGACCGCGCGCTGCTGCTGGACGCGGTTCATGCCGCGGAAGCTTTCGTCGATGACCTCGGCGGCATAGTGGTTTCCGTCGCCCGCGAGATCGGTGATCGTGACCTTCGCCTCCGGGAATGTCGCCCGGATCAGGTCTTCGATTTCCTGCGCTTCCATCGCCATGTGGCGTCCTTCCCTTATGGTCTTGGTTGCAAATGTAGGCCTGTGGGGCGGGGCCTGCAAGATCGCGGATGTCGTGCCGGCGGTTGGGGCGGGGCCTCCGGCGGGCGTGTATTCGCACCGACAGTGGAGGGCGTCTTTCTAGCCGACGGCTTTGGCAAACGCCGTGCGGTAGAGGGCCGAGAGTTCGGCAAGGGGGGCGGTCGCTTGTCCGAACGTCACCGTCCTGCCGCCGAATGTGCCCGCGCGGGTGTGGGGTACGCCAGCCTGTTCTGCGGCGGTTTCCAGAGCGGCGGCGTTTTCTGGGCTGACGGCCACGAGGTAGCGGGCCTGATCCTCGCCGAACAACTGGCCGATATCGGCGCTGTCGAGCGTGACACCCATCCCGGCGGCTTCGGCCATTTCGAAGGCGGCGAGCGCGAGGCCGCCGTCCGAGAGGTCGGTGGCGGCACTCAGCAGGCCTTTGTTTCCGCGCAGGAATTCACCATTCTGCCGTTCGGCGCCAAGGTCGACATGGGGGGCATCACCCTCTTCGCGGCTGAAGGCTTCGTAAAGGAGAGCCGATTGGCCAAGATGGCCCGTCGTCTCGCCGATCACCATGGCGATGTCACCCTCGGCCGGCAGGCCCGCGATCAGGTCGTCAAGCGTGGCGAGAAGCCCCACCGCGCCGATGGTGGGCGTGGGCAGGATGCCCTTGCCGTCGGTTTCGTTATAAAGCGAGACATTGCCGGAAACGATTGGCATATCAAGGGCCTGGCAGGCCTCGCCGATCCCCTTGATGGCGCCGACGAACTGGCCCATGATCTCGGGCTTTTCGGGGTTGCCGAAATTGAGGTTGTCCGTGGAGGCGAGCGGTGTCGCCCCGACAGCGGTCAGGTTGCGATAGGCTTCGGCCACCGCCTGCTTGCCGCCCTCATAGGGATTTGCCTTGACGTAACGGGGGGTTACGTCCGAGGTGAAGGCAAGCGCCTTACCCGTTCCGTGGACCCGCACCACACCCGCGCCAAGACCGGGCAGGCGCACCGTGTCGGCCATGACCATCGTGTCGTATTGTTCCCAGACCCAGGACTTGTGGGCGTAGTTCGGCGAGCCGATGAGCGCCTTCAGCGCGTCGATCGGGTCGATCTGCAAAGTGTCGGCAAAAGGTATGGCAGGTGTCGGCGTTTCGACCCACGGCCGATCGTATTCCGGGGCGCTCGACGAGAGTTTTGAGAGCGGCAGGTCGGCCTTGACCCCATTGCCATGCAGGATCAGGAAGCGGTCCTCGGCGATGGTTTCGCCGACGATGGCGAAATCGAGGTCCCATTTCTCGAAGATCGCCCGCGCCTCGGCCTCTTTTTCCGGCTTCAGCACCATCAGCATGCGCTCCTGGGATTCGGAGAGCATCATCTCATAGGCGGTCATGCCCGTTTCGCGCTGCGGCACATGGTCGAGCGTCAGCTTGATGCCGAGGCCGCCCTTGTCGCCCATCTCGACCGCCGAACAGGTGAGGCCCGCGGCGCCCATGTCCTGAATGGAGATGACGGAGCCCGATGCCATGAGTTCAAGGCAGGCTTCCAGCAGGCGCTTTTCGGTGAAGGGGTCGCCCACCTGAACGGTCGGGCGCTTTTCCTCGATCGTATCGTCGAATTCGGCCGAAGCCATTGTCGCGCCGCCGACGCCGTCACGGCCCGTTTTGGCGCCCAGATAGACGACCGGCATGCCGACGCCCGAGGCGGCGGAATAGAAGATCTTGTCGGTATCGGCGAGGCCCGCCGCGAAAGCATTCACCAGGCAATTGCCGTTATAGGCGGCGTGAAACCGCACCTCCCCGCCGACATTCGGCACGCCAAAACAGTTGCCGTAGGAGCCGATGCCCTCCACCACACCCTTCACCAGATGTGCGGTCTTCGGATGCGAGGGCAGGCCGAACGACAGCGAATCCATCGCCGCGATGGGACGCGCGCCCATGGTGAAGACGTCGCGCAGGATGCCGCCGACGCCGGTCGCGGCGCCCTGATGCGGTTCGATATAGGACGGGTGGTTGTGGCTCTCCATCTTGAAGATCACGGCCTGACCGTCGCCGATATCGACGACGCCCGCGTTCTCTCCGGGGCCGCAGATGACCTGTGGGCCCTTCGTCGGCAGGGTGCGCAGCCATTTCTTCGAGGATTTGTAGGAACAGTGTTCGTTCCACATGGCCGAGAAGATGCCAAGCTCGGTAAAGGTCGGCTCGCGCCCGATGATCTCAAGGATGCGGTCGTATTCGTCGGGCTTCAGCCCATGCGCGGCGATCAGGTCCTTGGTGATCTCAGGTTCGTGCATGCTGTCCCCCGGGGATATCGCGACTGGCCCGCCTTTTAGGGGGGAAGGGGCAGAGAGGAAAGAGGCCCGGAGCCGCGCGTGAAAAAAAGTCGCCCGCGATGTCGAAATCGGCGGGTGCCGGTCGTCTTTGCTCTGTCACGAGACAGGAGGGAACGATGACATTCGAGGTGACCGGGCTATACGCGGTGGTTCTGGGGCTGATGATGATCGTGCTTCAGATCCTCGCCATCGCCGCGCGGGCGAAACATGAGGTCCTGTTCGGCGATGCCGGTCAGATGCGGATAATCCTGCCGATCCGGAGGCACGGCAATTTCGTCGAACATGTGCCGATGGCGCTGATCCTGATGGTGCTGGCCGAGGCGCAGCGATTGCCGGAACCATGGCTTCACGGAGCGGGTCTTTTGCTCGTCGCGTCGCGCGCGATCCATCCATTCGGACTGGCCGAGACGAAAGAGGCGGTGCCCCTCCGCGTGGCCGGAACCGTCGGGACATGGATCGCGACACTGATCCCGATCGCGGCCCTTGTCGGCCTGATCTGACCCTTGCCGGATGCCTCCACGCATCCGACACTCACCCCCAAACAGGAAAGGACTACCGATGAAATACCTGATCTTGCTTTACGGCAACGACGCCAATGGACCGGAACCAGGAACGCCTGAATTCGGGAGGATGATGGCCGGCTACAAGGCCTTCAACGACACGCTCGACGCCGATGGGGTCGACTGGGCAGGCGAAGCGCTGCAAGAGGTGTCGACTGCGACCTGCATTACCCGCCGGGGCGGCAAGGTGGAAACGATGGACGGCCCCTTTGCCGAAACCAAGGAACAGCTTGGCGGGTATTACCAGATCGACGTGCCCGACCTCGACACAGCGCTGCGGTATGCCCAGATGATCCCGGCCATTGACTACGGCACGATCGAGGTCCGTCCGGTCATGGATGTCGCGCCGCTTCTGGAAATGGCGGGGTGAGGCAAAGGTCCGGCCCCGATGCGGCGGCGGCGTTGAAGGACGTCGTCGCCCGCGACCGTGGCCGGCTTCTGTCGGCACTGATCCGCGAATTGCGGGATTTCCAGCTTGCCGAAGATGCGCTGCAGGATGCACTTGAGGCGGCTTTGGTGCATTGGGGGCGGGGACAGCCCGCCGATGCGCGTGCCTGGCTTCTGCGCGTTGCGCGGCGCAAGGCCATCGACCGGATCAGACGGGCCGGGCGCTGGCGCGACCGGGCGGGTGATCTTGCCGCACTGGCCGAGGCGGATCAGGCGGCTGCATCCGATCCGCCGCCCGATATTCCCGACGAACGGCTGCGGCTGATCTTCACCTGCTGCCACCCCGCTTTGGAGCCGAAGAGCCGGGTGGCACTGACCCTGCGGACGCTTGGCGGGCTGACGACGGGCGAGATCGCGGCGGCCTTCCTCGACCGGGAAGAGACGATGGGACAACGGCTTTCCCGTGCCAAGTCCAAGATCGCCAAGGCCGGCATCCCGTTTGCCGTGCCGGGACCGGAGCACTGGAGCGAGCGGCTGCATTCGGTGCTGACGGTCATCTATCTGATTTTCAACGAAGGCTACCGGGCGTCGTCCGGTGGCCCACTTGTGCGGATCGACCTGTGCGAGGAGGCAATCTGGCTGGCGCGGACCGTCGACGGGCTGGTGCCGGGCGAAGCGGAGGTGATGGGGCTTCTGTCGCTGATGCTTACGACCCATGCCCGCAGGTCGGCGCGGCTGGACGGCGCGGGGGCAATGGTATCGCTCTGCGATCAGGATCGCAGGCTTTGGGACCGGGACATGGTGGCGGAGGGCGTCGCGCTTCTCGATCGGGCGATGACGCGACGCGCGCCGGGACCATTTCAGATCAAGGCAGCGATCTCGGCCCTGCATGTGCAGGCTCAGGGGCCGGACGCGACAGATTGGCGGCAAATGGTGCTGCTTTACGATGCGCTGCTGGTGCATGAGCCGACGGCCGTCGTCCGGCTGAACCGGGCGGTGGCACTGGCCGAGGCGGGCGACCTGGCAGCAGGTCTGCGCGCGCTCGAAGAGATTCGGGGCTATCTGGACCATTACCAGCCCTATCACGCTGCCCGCGCCGACCTTCTGGCGCGATCGGGGCAGGGCGTTGATGCGCGGGCCGCCTACGGAATAGCCATCGCCCTGTCACGTTCTGGGCAGGAGCGCCGCTTTCTTGAGCAGCGCAGGGACCGTCTGCCAGAATGACGGCCAAGTGTCTGGATTTGTTCGATTTGCCGGTGGACAGCCGGTGGCCGCCATGCCATGGCTATCGCCGAAACAAAAAAAAGGCCGAGACAAGCTCGGCCTAAGTCCAACAGGGAGGTAGAAGTCAGCGAGAGTTTCCTCAACCGCCGCCTTCTACCCCCACTTAGGTTCTGCTCGCTGCCGGATCAAGGAAAAACACACCCGCACCACATCATGGCCGGTATGCGTTGCGTACATGCCTCACTGCAATTTCAGGTTGTCTGATCGTCGCGGCGGCTTTTTCGGTAAAGGATGATCTCTTCCATCACGAAGTCGCGGAAGGCGGCGACGCGTTTCGATTGCCTGAGTTCCTCGGGATAGGCGAGAAAAACCGGCACTTCGCCCGACTCGACATCCGGAAGAACGCGGACGAGATTGGGGAAGTCCTCGGTCAGGTAATCCGGCAGCACGCCGATGCCGAGATGCGACAGCACTGATTGCAGCACGCCGTAATAGCTGTTCACGGTCAGGGTGGACCGGATGTCCTGGGCCAGAAGCGACTGTACAAGAGTCGCCCCGGCGGCAACCTGTGGGGCGGTCAGGCTCTGGCTGATAAGGCGGTGCCCGCCGAGATCGCCGAGCGTTTCGGGCACGCCCGCCTGATCGAGATATTCCGCGGAGGCGTAAAGCCGCATGCGGATATTCATCAGGCGGCGCCGGATCAGATCGGCCTGAGACGGCTCTTTCATGCGAATCGCAACGTCGGCCTCGCGCATCGGCAGGTCCAGAACGCGTTCTTCCAACATCATCTCGATCTTCAGGTCGGGATACTTGTCATAAAGCTTGCCGAGACGCGGGGCGAGCCACAGCGTTCCGAAGGCCGTCGTCGTCGTGACCTTCAACTCGCCGAATACCTCATCCTCGCTGTCGCGGATGCGGGCGGCGGCGGTTTCCAGGCGCTTGTTCATCGATGAGGTGGCGTCGAACAGCAATTCCCCCTGTTCGGTGAGAATCAGTCCACGCGCATGACGGTGGAACAGGGTAGTGTGCAGGCTTTCTTCCAGCGCGCGGATCTGGCGGCTTACGGCAGATTGCGACAGGTTCAGGCTTTCGCCCGCATGGGTGAGGCTGCCCGCATCAGCGACCGCGTGGAAGATTCTGAGCTTGTCCCAGTCCATCCTGTAGCTTTCTGTCCTTTTTTGCCCGGACTTTATGGAGGAATTACTTAAGTCCGAAAAGCAAAACTGCAAAGACACCGAAACAAAGCTGTCCGCCCGGTCGGAAAAAAGCCTCTTGGTAGGTCAGGAATTTTGACCTATAATAGAGGGGCTCTGATAGCGGGGAGGGCCAGATGAGCAAGCCACAGATTAGCCTGAACGATCGGTACGACCTGACGAAATCGCCCGTGCTGCTGAACGGTACGCAGGCGCTGGTGCGCCTGATGCTGATGCAGAAGGAGCGTGACCGGAAGGCGGGGCTGAATACGGCAGGGTATGTCTCGGGCTATCGCGGCTCTCCGCTCGGCGGGGTCGACCTGAACATGGCGCGGTCGAAGAAGCTTCTGGATGCCAACGATATCCGCTTTGAACCGGGCCTGAACGAGGACCTTGCCGCGACCGCTCTCTGGGGCACCCAGCAGGCCGAGATGTATGGCGAAGGCAAGTATGACGGTGTCTTTGGGCTCTGGTACGGCAAGGGGCCCGGCGTGGACCGTACCGGCGACGTGATGCGGCATGCGAACCTTGCCGGGTCGTCCAGGCATGGCGGCGTGCTGATGGCGATGGGCGATGACCATACCGGCGAAAGCTCTCTGACGCTGCACCAGTCCGACTGGGCGATGGTCGATGTCTATATGCCTGTCGTCAGCCCGGCGGGCGTGCAGGAAGTGCTGGACTACGGCATCTATGGCTGGGCGCTTTCCCGCTTTGCGGGAGTCTGGGTCGGCCTCAAGACCATGAAGGACACGGCCGAGGCGACGGCGGTCGTCGATGGCGACCCGTTCCGCATGTCGTTCGTGACGCCCGACTTCCAGATGCCGGAAGGTGGGCTCAACATCCAGTTGGGCGATACGCCGGTCATCCAGGAAGCACGGATGATCGACTACAAGCGCCACGCGGCGGAGGCATTCGCGCGGGCCAACAAGATCGACAATCGCGTCTGGGGCAAGCCCGGTGCGAAGATCGGTTTCGTCTCGGCCGGCAAAAACTGGCTCGACCTCTGCCACGCCTTCGAGATGCTGGGCATTGATGCGGGGGAGGCAGAACGACTGGGCATCACCACCTACAAGGTGGGCCAGACCTTCCCGCTCGACATGGTGGGCTTCCACGACTGGGCCGAGGGCCTCGACCTGATCATCGTGGTCGAGGAAAAGCGAAAGCTGATGGAAGTCCAGATCAAGGAGGCGATCTTTGACGACCGTCAGGGCCGCCGGGTCTATGGCTGGTACAAGGGTGGCGCGGGCGGCATGCACCGCGAGGAACTGTTTCCGGTCCGCTATGCGCTCGACCCGGCGATGATCGCGGAGAAGATCGGCGACATCCTGATAGAGGAGGGGCGCGCCACCGACGAGATGCGCGCCTGCCTGTCGGATGTGCGCGAGGCGCGGCGTGCCGACAACGTGCCGGAACTGGCGCAGCGGACGCCATACTTCTGCTCAGGCTGCCCGCACAATTCCTCGACCAAGCTGCCCGATGGGTCGGTCGCCTATTCCGGCATCGGCTGTCATTTCATGGCCGTCTGGATGGACCGCGACACCCGCTGGGCGACGCAGATGGGCGGCGAGGGCGTGAACTGGGTCGGTCAGGCGCCGTTTTCCAAGCGCGACCACGTGTTCCAAAACCTGGGCGACGGCACGTATAACCATTCCGGCATCCTTGCGATCCGTGCGGCCTTGGCGGCGGGGACGAACATCACCTACAAGATCCTTTTCAACGACGCGGTGGCGATGACCGGCGGCCAGCCGAATGAAGGCGGGCTGAGCGCGCCGCAGATCGCGCGTGAGGTCATGGCGATGGGGGTGCAGAACGTTGCCCTCGTCTATGACGAAAAGGAAGAGGTGGACCTGTCCCAGTTCCCGGCCGAGATCGAGAAGCATGAACGCCACGATCTGCCGGAGGTGCAGGAGAGATACAAGGATATCAAGGGCGTATCGGTCATTCTTTATGTCCAGACCTGTGCCGCCGAAAAGCGCCGCCGCCGCAAGAGGGGCACGTTCCCGGACCCTGATCGAAGGGTCTTCATCAACACCGATATCTGCGAGGGCTGTGGCGATTGCGGCGTCCAGTCGAACTGCGTGTCGATCGTGCCGGTGGAAACAGAGCTTGGCCGCAAACGCGCCATCGACCAGTCGTCCTGCAACAAAGATTTTTCCTGCCTCGACGGCTTCTGCCCCTCCTTCGTGACGCTGAAAGGGGCTGAAGTTAAGAAAGTTGCACCGGCCGAGTTTGCCCTGCCGAAGCTGCCCGAGCCGAACCTGCCTGCGATCAAGGGTACCTATAACGTGCTGGTCACGGGCGTCGGTGGTACCGGCGTTGTCACCATCGGTGCGGTTCTGGCGCAGGCCGCCTATCTCGACGGCAAGGGCGCGGGCATGATGGAAATGGCGGGCCTCGCCCAGAAGGGTGGCGCGGTCAACATCCATCTGCGGTTGGCCGAAAAGCCCGATCATATCAACGCGATCCGTGTCGCAGCGGGCGAGGCCGATTGCGTGATCGGCGGCGATCTGGTTGTGACGGGGGGCGCGAAGACTCTGGGCCTGATGAAGTCGGGCCGCACCGGGGCTGTGGTGAACGCACATGAGATCATGACGGGCGCTTTTACGCGCAATCGGGATTTTCACTTGCCGGTCGAAGGGTTGCGGCTTTCTCTTGAGGCGCGTTTGAAGGACCGGGTGCAGTTCCTTGACGCCAACGAACTGGCAAAGAAACTGCTGGGCGACTCGATCTTTTCCAACATGATGATGCTGGGTGCGGCCTGGCAGCGGGGGCTTGTGCCCCTGTCAGCGGACGCGATCCGGCAGTCGATCGAACTGAACGGCGCGGCGGTGCCGGGCAACCTGCGTGCCTTCGAGATCGGCCGCTGGGCGGTTCTGCATCCGGCAGAGGCCGCCGACAAACTGGCAGAGCCCGCGGCGAAGCATCTGACACTGGAGGAAAAGATCGCTTTCCGCGTGGTCCATCTGACGGACTACCAGGACGAGGCCTATGCCGCGCGCTACCGCAAGCTCGTGGATGCCGCCCCGGCGGATATGCGTCAGGCGGTGGCGATGGGCTATCACAAACTGTTGGCTTACAAGGACGAATACGAGGTCGCGCGGTTGCATCTGGAAACCGCAGAAAAGGCCAAGGCCGAATTCGGCGGCGATTTCACGATGACCTTCCACCTTGCGCCGCCCTTCCTGGCGCAGGAAGGACCGGACGGGCGTCCGGTGAAGAAGGAATATGGGCAGTGGATGCTGCCGGTCTTCCGTATGCTGGCCAAGATGAAACGACTCCGGGGCACGTCGCTTGACCTCTTCGGCCG
>JAUIDM010000466.1 GCA_030428915.1 Alphaproteobacteria bacterium
CGCCGTGGCGATCGGGGCGACGGTCGGCCCAGAGGCGATGACGCGCAGGTCGTCGCCGATCACGTCCGACAGGATATAGGCCGCCACTGGCGCGGGGGCAGCGTGGCGCAGGAATCCGCCGCCCTTTAGTCGGGAAAGCTGCTGGCGTATGAGGTTGATTTCAGTGATCTCGAAGCCATGGGCAAGAAGAAGACGGTTGACCCCGGCCTTGTCGGCAAGCGTCAACCCTTCGGCCGGGGCGGGCAGCAGGGCGGAGCCGCCGCCCGAGATCAAGGCGATGACACGGTCGGCGGCCTTGGCCGCGTCCAGACGGTGGATGACCTCCTCCGCCGCCTTCGCGCCATTGTCGTCGGGCACCGGGTGGCCCGAGGCCATGACCGTCGCGCCGGACAGGTCGCGCGCGTTTTCGTAGTTTGTGATCACAAGTGCGTCGTAGGCGTCATCACCTAGATGACGCAGCAGTTCTTCCGCCATAGGAATGGCGGCTTTCCCAATGGAAACAACATGATAAACCCCGCCCGGATCGGGGCGGGGCAAGGGGTTTTCGCCAAGCGCAGCGCGCAGGGCTAGGGCAGGATCGGCCGCCCGGCAGGCAGCCTGAAACAGCTCTTTCGCCCGGTCGCGCAGACCCGTCATGGCTCAGGCGCCCGCGATCTGCTTGGCCTTCTGGACCAGCACCTCGGCCTGCCGGATCGAGGCGTAGTCGATCAGGCGGCCATCGAGCGACACGGCACCCTTGCCGGCGGCGGCGGCCTCTTCCATCGCCTTGAGGATGCGCTGCGCCTTGGTGACCTCGGCCTCGGACGGGCTCATCACCTCGTTGGCGAGCGCGATCTGGCTCGGGTGGATCGCCCATTTGCCCTCGCAGCCCAGAACGGCGGCGCGTTTCGCGGCGGCCTTGTAGCCCTCCGGGTCCTGGAAATCGCCGAACGGCCCGTCGATCGGACGCAGACCGTTGGCGCGGGCGGCGACGACCATCCGGGCCAGCGCGTAGTGCCACATATCGCCCCAGTGAACCGCGCGGCTGCCGTCCTCAAGCGGGTCGGTCAGGACCGAGTAGTCCGGGTTCACGCCGCCGATGATCGTGGTGCGTGCGCGGGTCGAGGCGGCATAGTCGGCAACCCCGAAGTGAAGCGATTCGTTCCGCTTCGACGCGCCGGCGATTTCCGACACGTTCTGCATGCCCAGAGCGGTTTCGATGATATGCTCGAACCCGATCCGTTTCTTGTAACCTTTCGCATCCTCGATCTGGGTCACCATCATGTCGACGGCGTAGACATCGGCGGCGGTTCCGACCTTCGGAATCATGATCAGGTCGAGCCGTTCGCCGGCCTGTTCCACGACGTCGACAACATCACGATACATGTAATGCGTATCCAAACCGTTGATTCGGACGGACATGGTTTTCTTGCCCCAATCGATCTCGTTCAGGGCCTTGATGATGTTCTTTCGGGCCTGCGCCTTGTCGTCCGGCGCGACCGCATCCTCAAGGTCGAGGAAGATCACATCGACATCAGATTGTGCCGCTTTTTCAAACATTTGCGGCGCGCTGCCGGGGACGGCCAATTCGCTGCGATTGAGGCGCGCCGGGGCCTGTTCGATGACATGGAAGCTCATGGGGGACGTCCTTGGATGGGTTGCCATTGGGTAATGGGCGCCATTCAAGGACGGAAAAATTCGCGCCTGTCAAGAAACATTCTTGCGCGACAGAATGACGCTGAGCAATGTCCGGAAAGCCGATTTTGGTGGTCGGCAAAGCGTCGGCAAAGTGTCGGCAAAACGTATGGCAAGCGTCTGGCCGACGGTCCGTTCAGCGCGGCCCGGCGCGTTCGCCTGGCAGGCGCGATGAGTAGTAAAACGCGATCGCCTGGGCCCGGTTCGAGACGCCGAGTTTTTCGAAGAGGTTCGACAGGTGGAACTTCACCGTGTTGGCCGAAATTTCGAAGTCGCGGGCCAGGTCCTTGTTGGTCAGACCCTGCGACAAAGCCTCCAGCAGGGCGCGCTCGCGGCGGGTCAGGCTGTGGATCGGGTCGGCCTGCAATTCGCGGATGTCGAGGAAGGGGAAGACCATCTGGCCCTGCGCCACGGCGAGGCATGTTTCCAGGAGTTTCTCGACCGGCGTGTTGCGGGCGACAAAGCCCGCCGCCCCTGCCAGCATCGCCATGCGTGCCAGTTCGCCCTTGGGGTCGTCGCCGTACACCACGAAGCGCGGCGCATTGGCCTGTTCGCGCAGAACCTCGATCAGCTTCTGCCCGCCAAGCGCGGGCACGTTCCAGTCCACGACCCCGATCCTGACCGGTACCCGCATCACCATGCCCAGGAACCCCTCCGCCGTTGCCGATGTGGCGACCAGCGAGAATCGGGGATCGCGGTCGAAAAGCTCTGACATGGCCGACAGAACCAGCGGATTGCCATCGGCAAGCGAGACAGAGATCGGCGTGGCGGTGGCGTCAAGGGATTGCATTCATTGACCTTTTTTCGAAAAAACTACCCATACTGGTGGCTGCGCCTTTGGTATGCATCGGTATTCGTACCATTATGGATGGGTTTTTACCCATCCAATTAGATACCCAAAAGCAGGAGTAACGCAGGTTGTGGCCTTGGGGCAAGCCCGATTATCTGCATCCTGACACCGGAGCGATCCGGAAAACGCAGCATTTCCGGAGGCCCGACCGATGAATGATA
>JAUIDM010000467.1 GCA_030428915.1 Alphaproteobacteria bacterium
CAGGCCAGTGCCAAAACGGGTCCATCCAACAGTCGCATCAGATCGCCGAAATAGCCGCCGGATCGGGCGGGTTGGTTCGGATCGGACGTGATCGCGACGGCAAGATTGCGGGCTTTGTGCGATGCGATGATCTGACCACCGTATCCGCGGGCCAGCGTGTAACCCGAGGGAGACAGGAACCAGCCGTAGCCGTATGAAAGGCCCGACCACGGCGACCGCGCATAGGGGATGGTCGAGGCCGCGACCCAGCTTTGCGGGATCACTTGCTCCCCTTCAAATTGACCATCATCGCGCAACAGCTTGGCGATCTTGAGCATCGCCGCCGGGCGCAATGCCATTTCATTGCCCCCCATGTAGTAGCCCTGAGGATCGCGGGTCCAAGGCGGGATTTCGATGCTCAAGGGTCGGCCCAGCCGTTCGCGTGCCTGCGCCAGAAGGCTTTGCCCAGTGGCTTCGGCCAATGCCGCCCCCAGGATATGTGTCGATCCGGTCGAATAGAGCATCTGGCCACCGGGTTCAGCCACCATTGGTCGGGACAGCGCATCTGCCAGCCAGTTTCGGGAATTCACCCATGCGCCGTAGTTCTGACCCGACGTGCGTTCCAACCCTGCCCGCAAGGTGACAAGGTCTTCGAGAGTGATGTCCCCCGCCCCCGGAGTGGCATTGGAAGGCAGGATATTGGGCGCGACTTCGGAGAGCGGTGCTTGCACCGAAGCCACCTCGCCCCGGTCGATGGCAGCCCCCAGCAAGAGCGCAACAATGCTCTTGGAGCAGGATTTGATGTTAGCAAGCCGATCAAGACCGGGTCCGCGAGGCGCCTCCGCAAAAATTGTGTCATCGCCCCGGCTGATCTGGAGCGAGTACAACTGCGGCAAAGCATCAATCGCGCTGCGCAGGTCGTCGGTCTGCGCCCGCGCAAGGAATGGCGCGCAAAACGCGGCAGCTGTCGTTGTCAGGAATGTACGTCGGTGCATCATGCGTTTGGGTGTAACGCCCTAAGACCGCGAGTCCAGAACGCCGCTGTCACGACTCCGTGCACTGGGGCGGACCAAACGGCCCGCCCCATGCCGACATTACGACGTGTGATGCACCTCTTGCAGCGCATAAACCGGGGTCGGAATGCCTTCCATCCGGGCCTTGATTTGCAAGGCAAGGAACTGCGAATAGTGCCGCGACTGGTGCAAGTTGCCTCCATGGAACCACAGGTTTTCCTGCTGCGTCGGCTTCCACATGTTGCGCTGTTCACCTTCCCAAGGGCCGGGGTCCTTGGTGGTGTTCGACCCAAGTCCCCAGACCTTGCCCACCTTGTCAGCCATCTCTTGGCCCATCAGATCAGCCACCCAGCCGTTCATGGAGTTGTAGCCGGTGGCCAGCACGATCAGATCCGCCTCAAGCTTTTCGCCGGTGTCGAGGATCACCCCGTCTTCAACGATCTCGGTCACCTGCCCGCGCTTGAGCTTGATCTCTCCGTCGATGATCAGCTGGCTCGCACCCACGTCGATGTAATAGCCGGAGCCGCGCCGCAGATACTTCATGAAGAGACCCGAGTCGTCGTCCCCCCAGTCAAGCCAGAAGCCCGCTTTTTCCAACCCTTCGTAGAACTCTTTGTCCTGCTCCTTCATCGCGGCATAGGCCGGGATCTGGAACTCGTGCAGGATGGCATAAGGCAAGGACGCAAAGATCAGATCGGCCTTTTCGGTGGTCATTCCCGCATTGACGGCGCGTTCGGAATAGAGGTCGCCCAGACCGATCTCCATCAGCGTGTCGGACCGCACGATGTGGGTCGAGGACCGCTGGACCATGGTCACGTCGGCGTCATGCTCCCAAAGGGCCGCGCAGATGTCATGCGCCGAGTTGTTCGACCCGATGACAACGCATTTCTTGCCTTTGTAGCGATCCGGGCCGGGGTGCTGCGAGGAATGGTGGATATCACCCTTGAACGTGTCCATTCCCGGCAAATCCGGGATGCGCGCCTTGCCGGACATACCCGTCGCCATGACCAGTTGCTTGGGCCGCAGGGTTACTTCCTCTCCATCGCGGTCCACCACAACGGTCCATTCCTGCTTGGCCTCGTCATAGGTGGCGGATTTGGCGGTGGTGCGGGTCCAGTAATTCAGCTCCATCACCTTGGTGTACATCTCGAGCCAGTCGCCGATCTTGTCCTTGGGCGCAAAGACAGGCCAGTTTTCCGGGAATTTGATGTAGGGCAGATGGTCATACCAGACCGGGTCATGCAGGCAGAGCGACTTGTAGCGCTTGCGCCAGCTGTCACCCGGGCGCTCGTTGCGTTCGACGATGATGGTCGGCACACCCAATTGGCGCAAACGCGCGCCAAGAGCGATGCCGCCCTGCCCGCCGCCGATGATCAGCGTATAGGGTTGGGAGGTGTAGCCGAGTTCGCTCGCCTCTGCCTCCCGTTCTTCCTTCCAAGTGGTCCGGTTCTTGCCGGCCCCGTGCTTGGCCCCCAACGGACGGTCAAACCCTTTGGGTTCTTCCATGGTTGTCAGCAGCGTCCAGATTTTGCCCTCGCGCAGCCGGATCAATCCATACCCGCGGGCGACCTCTGTCTCGAAGGTAATCCAGGCGGTCACGATCCCGCCGTCTTCGGTCACGACCTCACCTTCAGCGATGGCCCAATTGTGCGGTTTGGTCGTGGCAAGCTGATGTTTCAGCATATCCT
>JAUIDM010000073.1 GCA_030428915.1 Alphaproteobacteria bacterium
CTCGGACGAGAATGGCTCGAATTCCGATTCAATGGAAACCCGAAACGCTAAAGGAAAACCGCGCGTCGGGCCGTCACTGCCCGCTGGTCGAGCCCTTCAGCGACTCTGTCAGCGATTGCATCGTGGTGTCGAGCCAGATCCGCGCAGAATTCACACCCTCCACGTAAGCGGTCAGGGTCGGTTCCAGTCCCGGCACCGCCGCGGAAAGAGCCGGTGCCAGAAGATAGACCAGCACCGCGACCAGCGCGATCAGCAACGAGATTGCGAATCCACGGCGGAAACCCGACCGGTGTCGCCGGGCCAGCGTTTCGGGCGCGTCGATCGATGCGGGTTCGTCGCCGCGTTCCGAAGTGGCCCGCAATGTCGACTTGATCTCCTCGATATCGGGCAGCAATTCGCGCCGCGAGGCACGCGCGACCAGTGCGTCATCGTCCAGATCATCCTCGTCGCCGCGCACGCGGACGACACGGTCACGGGTCTTGTCGGTCCCTGAATCCGCCATCGCCGCAAGGCCGAGATCGGGCTGCGATTCCAGCGCTGCCTCCTCGACCTTTCGGACGCGGTTTTCACGCTCCGCCTCTTCACGCAAAACGCCAAGTACGTTCTCGTCCAGAGTGCGCCGCTTCAATCCAGGCTTGGGCGCAACGGGCAGCGGTTCGTCATCGTCATCATAGCTCTCATCCCGGCTCGCCGGTCCGGAAGCGGCTTCCTCCGTCGTATCGGTTGGGCTGTCCGCCGTCGCGCCATCATCCTCAGCGGCAGGGGATGGCGGCGTGCTGCCATGCGCTTCGTCCACCTTCCTGACGATGTCCAGCGGCTTGGGCGTTGCCCGCACCTCAGATGTCTCGGCAGCCTCAGGCGCGGCCTCGGCCTCCGGCATGGCCTCTTCCAATGGCGGCTCTTCAGCCTCCGGCAATCCATCGTCGGCCTCTGGCGCGGCCTCCGGTTCTGCGTCGGACTCTGGCCCGGCTTCAGGTGCCGCTTCGGTTTCGGCCGCCTCCGGCACCGAACCCTCATCGTCGGCTGCGGCTTCGGTATCAGGTTCGACCGGAGGGGATGCAACCTCCTCGGCCATGTCCCCTTCTACCTCGTGCGCGGGTTCGGTCCGGGACTGAAACCATGCATGCCCGCAATTCGAGCACTGGACATCCCGGCCCGTCTCGGGGATGACGCTCTCGTCCACCTCGTACTGCGCACCACAGCTCGGGCAAATTAACCGCATGTCGCTCCTACCAGTTCCGCCAGCCACAATGACGGCCAACCCGACCGCTTGGTCATTATTGTCGAGAAGTTGTAGCAAGCAAAACGGCAGGCTCCAAGCCTTGTTGATGCCGGCAGGTGCGACCGAACAGCCGCAAGGGCGTGCAGAGACACCGTTTCGCGGGAGGCGCGGGTGATCGAGTTCAACAAAGTCGACTGCGGCTACGGTGCCGCACCGCTTCTTGACGGCATGAGCGTTTCGCTGGCCCCGGGATCGTTTCATTTCCTCACCGGACCTTCCGGGGCGGGAAAATCGACCTTCCTCAAACTCTGCTACGGCGAACTTTTGCCGATCTCGGGGCGTATCGCGGTTTTCGGGCAGGATCTCGCGGCAATGGGGCGTGACGACATCGCGTTGTTGCGCCGTCGGATCGGCGTCGTGCATCAGGACTGCCAGTTCCTCGATCATCTGCCGATCGCCGAAAACGTCGCCCTGCCCCTGACCGTGTCTGGGCAAGGCTTCGCGGAAGCCGAGGTGAAGGAGCTTCTGGGCTGGGTCGGCTTGTCGCGCCGCGCCGAGGCGTTGCCGCCCGCGCTTTCGGGCGGCGAGCGCCAGCGGGCCGCCCTTGCGCGCGCTGTGATCATGTCACCCGACATGCTGATCGCGGATGAGCCGACCGGCAATCTGGACTGGGAGATGTCGCTGAGGCTTCTCACCCTGATGGTGGAGTTGAATCGAATGGGCAAGACCATCCTGATCGCGACCCACGACCTGAACCTGATCCGCGCGGCAAAACCGCAGGTCGCAGCCCGGGTTCTGCGGATCAAGGACCGGAAGCTGGAACTTGCGGGGGCGGATCTATGAACGGGCGCGCCGACCGTCTGAGAGGCCTTTTCCCGGCGGCACCGCAGGCCGACCGCGTGGTGCCGCCCAGCGGCGCGACCGCATGGCTCACTGTCGCCAGCGCCGGTGCCATGGCCTTTTTGGCCGTCTTTGCGCTGGCTCTGTCCGTTGCGACGGGGCGGCTTTCCGACCGCTGGTCGGCGTCTCTCTCGCAGACCGCTACGATCCGTATTACTGCTCCTTCGGGCGAACTGGCCGCGCAGACCGCCAGCGTTCTCAGGGTACTGGCCGAAACCCCTGGCGTCGCCTCGGCCCGCGCGATCGAAGCCGATGAGATGCAGCGCCTTCTCGCACCCTGGTTGGGCCCCGACCTGCCGATGGAGAGCCTGCCGCTGCCGCAGCTTGTCGAACTGACTGAAACGGATGAAGGCTTCGATGCCGACGGGCTGCGCCTCAGGCTTTCGGCCGAGGCGCCGGGCGCGGTGCTGGACGATCACACGCGCTGGCGCCGGCCGCTGGTTCAGGCGGCCGACCGGATCCGGACGCTCGGTATCCTCGCGCTGGTCCTTATCGGCGGCGCCTCTGCTGCGATGGTGACACTGGCCGCCCGCGCAGCGCTTGCTGCAAACCGACAGGTGATCCGGGTCCTGCGGCTGATCGGAGCCCGCGACAGCTACATCGCCCGCGCGTTTGTGCGCCGTTTCACCCTTCGCACGGCTCTCGGCGCGCTCGCCGGCACGCTCGCGGGCATGCTCGCGTTGGCCCTCCTGCCCGCCGCCTCCGCAACGGACGGCTTCCTCACCGGGTTGGGCTTTGCCGGCACCGGCTGGTTCGCACCACTGGCAATTCCGCCCCTTGCCGCTATCGTGGCCTTTGCCGCAACCCGCGCGGCGGCTTTGCGAAGCCTCGGGGAGGTGCAATGAGACTGATCCTGCAATACGCGCTGTCGGTGATCTTCATCGTGCAGATGTATCTGGCCATGGCAATCTACGCTCTCTATTGGACCCCCATCGCGATGTTTCGACGCGAAGCGGCCTTCGACGCGGTTCACGCTTACTGCCGCTGGGTGCGCGCCTCGGCCGCACTTCTGGTCGGGCTGAAATCCGAAATCCGCGGCGAGGTGCCGACCGACGAAGTCCTGATTGGCGCCAAACATCAGAGCTTTTTCGACATCATCCTGATCGTCTCGGTCGTGCCGCGCCCGAAATTCATCATGAAGAAAGAACTTCTGTGGGCGCCCATCGTCGGCTGGTACGCCAAGCGGTTGGGCTGCATTCCGGTCGACCGCGGCAAGCGCGGACAGGCGGTCAAGCAGATGGTGGCGGATGTGAAGGCAGGCACGGCATGGCCGGGCCAGTTGATCATCTATCCGCAAGGCACCCGCGTCGCGGCCGGTGCCAAGCGGCCCTACAAGGTCGGCGTCGGCGTCCTTTATTCACAGCTCGGGCAGGATTGCGTGCCTGCTGCCACCAATGTCGGCGTCTTCTGGCCGCGTCACGGGCTCTTGCGCAAACCCGGCCTTGCGGTGGTCGAGTTCCTGCCGCGCATCCCGTCGGGCCTTTCGGTCGAGGAGTTCATGGCGCGGATTGAACCGGCCGTAGAGGACGCATCGGACCGCCTCGCTGCCGAAGCTGGTTTCGCGTTGAAGAAAGGCTGAGGATGCAAGCCATCACGTCCATCGGGGAATTGGAGCGTCACTACGGCACGCCGGTTCAGGCCTCTCTCGTCAAGGTTGCGCGGCGGATGACGCCCACCTATCGCGCCTGGATCGCGCGGTCGCGGCTTTGCATCCTCTCGACCGTCGGCCCCGAGGGCACGGATGCCAGCCCGCGCGGCGATGACGGGGCCGTGGTGCGCGAGATCGACCCCGGCACGCTCGCCCTGCCCGACTGGAAGGGCAACAACCGCATCGACAGCCTTCGCAATATCGTCCGCGACGCGCGTGTGAGCCTCATGTTCCTCGTTCCCGGCTCCGACAACGTGATCCGGGTGAACGGGCGGGCGCAAGTGACGGCGGATCAGTCCCTGCGCGACAGCTTCGCCCGGGACGGCAAAAGCCCCCGCACCGTGATCCTGATCGCCATCGAAGAGGTCTACGCGCAATGCGCCCGGGCGCTTGTGCGGGCGGGCACATGGACAGGCGGCGACCAGTCAGAGGGGCTGCCGACGATTGGCGACATCCTGGCAGAGATGAGCCGGGGCGCTATCGACGGCGAGGCCTACGATGCCGAATGGCCGGGCCGGGCCGCTGCTTCGATGTGGTGACGTACCGGGCAAAAGCCCGTGGATTTCCGCCGGGCTGCGGCGTATGACGGGGGAATAACACAACAGGGGCAGGCGAATGGCGGTCGGCATCTTCGATTCGGGTCTTGGCGGTCTGACGGTCTATGACGCCGTGGCAAAGGCCCTGCCCGAGGTGCCTTTCGTCTATCTCGGCGACAATGCCCATGCGCCCTATGGCGTGCGCGATGCCGATGACATCTACAATCTGACCTGCGCGGGTGTCGAAAGGCTCTGGGCCGAGGGCTGCGATCTGGTGATCCTCGCCTGCAACACCGCCTCGGCCGCCGCCCTCCGGCGCATGCAGGAGACATGGGTGCCTGCGGACAAACGCGTCCTCGGCGTCTTCGTACCGCTGATCGAGGCGTTGACCGAACGTCAATGGGGCGACAACTCGCCGCCGCGCGAGGTCGCGGTCAAGCATGTGGCGCTCTTTGCCACACCAGCCACCGTTGCCAGCCGCGCCTTCCAGCGCGAGCTTGCCTTCCGCGCCATCGGCGTGGATGTGGAAGCCCAGCCCTGCGGCGGCGTGGTCGACGCCATTGAGGACGGCGACGAGATCCTCGCCGAAGCGCTGGTGCGCTCCCATGTCGAGGCGCTGAAAAGGCGCATGCCGAAACCGGAAGCGGCCGTTCTCGGCTGCACGCACTATCCCCTGATGGAGCACATTTTTCAGTCCGCACTTGGTCCCGATGTAACGGTCTATTCGCAGGCCAATCTGGTGGCCGAAAGCCTGAAGGACTACCTCAACCGTCGGCCGGAATTCCTTGGCGCCGGTACGGAGTCCAAGTTCCTGACAACAGGCGATCCTGCCCGCGTTACGAATAAGGCGACACAGTTCCTGCGCCGCAGGATCGCGTTCGAGGCCGCCTGACGGCTCCGCGCCGTGGAACGACAAACCGTTCTGGTCATCGTTTTACAACAATGGTTCAGCATCGGAATCGACGGCGAGCAAGCCCGATCCTACCTGAAACCCTTGGCTGTCCGGTTGGCAAAAGCCACGAGCGACAGCATCACCGGCACCTCGACCAGGACCCCGACGACCGTGGCGAGCGCGGCGCCGGAGTTGAGGCCGAAAAGGCTGATCGCCACCGCAACCGCAAGTTCGAAGAAGTTCGACGTGCCGATCAATGCGCAGGGGGCCGCGATCTTGTGGGGAACCCGCAGCGCCCAAGCCGATGCGTAGGCCAGCGCGAAGATACCGTAGGACTGGATCACGATGGGCACCGCGATCAGTGCGATCACCTGAGGCCGGTCAAGGATCACCTGCCCCTGCAGGCCGAACAGGATGACGACCGTCGCGATCAGGCCGACGACGGACCAAGGCTTGACCTTTTCGCGGAACGCGTCGATGCGGGCCGCGCTGCCAAGGCGGTGACGTGTCCAGACCCCCGCAGCCAGTGGCAACGCGACAAACAGGACCACCGAGAGAACGAGCGTCTCCCACGGGACAGAGATGTCCGTGACGCCCAGCAAAAACGCGACGATGGGCGCGAAGGCGAAGACCATGACCACATCGTTCACCGAAACCTGCAAAAGCGTGTAGTTTTCGTCGCCGCGCGTCAGTTGCGACCAGACGAAAACCATGGCCGTACAGGGCGCGGCACCAAGCAGGATCAGCCCCGCGATGTATTGCTGTGCATCGTCCGGCGCGATGAGATCCGCGAAAACGAATTCGAAGAACAGGACGCCGAGTGCGGCCATCGTGAACGGCTTGATCAGCCAGTTCACCGCCAACGTGATGGCCAGCCCCTTTGGCTGCTTCGCCGCGCCTTTCAGGCTGCCCGGATCGACCCCCACCATCATCGGGTAGACCATGGCCCAGATCAGAACCGCGACCACGAGGTTGACGCTCGCCACCTCGGCTGCGGCAACCGCCTGCACCAGACCCGGCGCGGCGCTGCCGATGAGGATGCCCGCTGACATCGCCAGCGCAATCCAAAGGGAAAGATACCGTTCGAAGACACTCATAAGCCGGCCAATAGCGCGCGGCGCGGCGCAAGTCGAGCGTCCGCTTCCCCGAACGAAAGACCGTACTGAACCGCGTCCCGATCCTGCCCTCACGGCGCCACCGTAAGGTCGATGAACTCGCCGCTTCATTCCCTTGCCAATGGGGCTTGCCGAGCCCCACGCCCTTAGCCCGAAGTTCGACGGTGAGACCCTGCCTTTTCCAGCCGAATGCGAAAGGGGGGCGGGAGCAGACGTGCACAATGCCTGCCCGCATTTCAGTCTCGTCGTTTGACGCAAGCCACCGTTTCGGCTATCGTTTTGATTGTTTTATGTTGAATTTCTTATTGCGAGGGTTGCCATGAATACCCTTTGCCGAGTTGTTGTTGTTGTTGTCAGCCTCACCCTTCTTTCCGGCCAGACGTCCCTGGCGCAGGATGGCACCGTGCCACTGACGCCGCCGCCGGAAGGCGCTTGCCTTCTGCCGTCGGGCGAGTGGTGCTGGTCGACGGTTCGCACGGTCTACGGCGAGCCCTGCACCTGTCCCACGCAATTCGGATTGCAGGAGGGTGTCACCCAATAGATTGCGAAAGGGGCCGGCATGTCGCATTCGTCGAGTCTCGAAAAACTGGTGTCCGAAGCACGCTACCTGCGTGATCACCTGCTGCATGTCGAAGGTCAGGACGGAACCGCCCTGACGAGCGCCCTGCAGCCCTTCGACCGCGATGACACGCTCGACAAGGTGACGGATGAGCAGATTCAGGCGCTCAACGCCGCGTTTCAGATCGCCTATGATAACGCGCTGAAGAGCGTTGACGGTTTCACGCTCAACGAGGTGCTGAAGGGGCGGTCCCCCCACAGCTATCGCGCCTCGATCCCCGGCAGCGTGGTGCTGACCTTCATCGGCGTCGTCCTCGTCCTGACGGCATTTCACTTTTCCTACTGGTCCAACAGGACCAGCTTCATTCTGGTCGAAGCGGAAAAGTTCATGAATTTCGATCACTTCCAGAGCGTCATGAAACTCGTGGAACTGGAAAACTACTTCGACCAGATCCAGGAAGGCCCGCAAACCCCCGATCTGGAACCACAGCTTGTCTATCTCGAAGGCATATCGGCGCTCCGCTCGCACTATACTGACGAGCAGGAACTGCCACGCAAGATGTCGGACCGGATCATCGAATTCAATCCGATCAGCAATGGCTGGGACAAGTGGAAACGGCGCTATTGCAGCGGCCTGACCCCGGAAGACTGGCAATCGGGCCGAAGCCTGCTTTCACGCGTATTCGCCTGCCCCAAACCGGTGGAACGGCTCGCTCAGGTCGTCGGCTTCTCGCCGTCGGGCACCCGCAGCCTGACTGGCGTCGTGGATACGGTCACGACCTCGTTCCGGATCAAGCTCTCTCAGATCGAAGCGCTTCAGAAAGAGACCATGAGTGCGGCGGGCCGTGCGATGTATCAGGACTACGCCCGCTCACAATACCAGGTCCGCGGCCTCGCGCATGAACTGAGCGAGCGGTTGAACATCGTGCATCGCTGGGCGCTGCCGATCATCTACGGCGCGCTCGGCTCCATCGTCTATTGCATGTGGCGGGTGCTCAATCCGAATGTGGCGCCTGTCGGGTTGCTCTACGCAATCATGCGGACCGCCTTTGCCGGGTTGGCTGCGCTGACCCTGTCGATGCTGCTGATTCCGTCGAACCTGTTCAGCATCGGTGCCGACGTGAACCGGCCCCTGACCTATCTCGTGGCCTTCATTTTCGGCTATTCGATCGAGGCTTTCGTCAGCACGCTGAACGTGGTGAATACCTATCTGTCCACCAACCTCACGCCGAAACCCAGGCGCGGCACTCCGACGCCGGAGTAGCACGGCAGCGACCATCCCGCGGCGCTGTTTCAGGACGGCCCAGCATTGACTTGCCGCCACACCAAGAAAAATTCGGTTGAAAGACGCGGCAGTCTCGGCCAACTAACGGCCCACATCCGAGCGGAGGTCCCATGACCCACAGAATCGCCATTCTCGGCGCGTCCGGCTATACCGGCGCCGAGCTCGTCCGGATCATCGCCACTCATCCGGCGATGGAAATCGCGGCGCTTTCCGCCGACCGTAAGGCCGGGCAGGAGATGGCGAGCGTCTACCCGCAGCTGCGCCATCTGGACCTGCCGAAACTCTCGACCATCGAAGAGATCGACTTCTCAAAGATCGACCTCTGTTTCGCTGCCCTGCCCCACGGGCTGTCTCAGGCGCTGGTGCGTGACCTGCCGAAGACGGTCAAGGTCGTGGATCTTGGCGCCGATTTCCGGCTGCGCGACCCGGCAGCCTATGAGAAATGGTACGGCGCGGCCCATGTCGCGGTCGAATTGCAGAAAGAGGCCGTCTATGGCCTGACCGAATTCTACCGCGACGACATCCGAGGGGCGCGACTGGTGGCCGGGACAGGCTGCAATGCCGCGACGGTACAATTCGCGCTCCGCCCCCTGATCGAGGGTGGCCTGATCGACCTTGATGACATCATCTGCGACCTGAAGAACGGCATTTCCGGCGCTGGGCGCAGCTTGAAGGAAAACATGCTCTTTACTGAGCGGCAGACCGATGTGCTTGGCTATAGTCAAGGCGGCAAGCACCGCCATCTGGGAGAGTTCGATCAGGAATTCAGCGCCCTTGCGGGCCGGAAGGTCGAGATCATGTTCACTCCCCACCTCGTGCCGATGTCGCGCGGCATCCTCGCCTCGTGCTACGTCAAGGGGGATTCGGACGCGATCCACGCCGCCCTCGCCGCGCGTTACGCCGATGAGCCGTTCCTGACCGTCCTGCCCTTCGGCCAGGCACCCGGAACGGGCGCGGTCGCAGGGTCGAACTTCTGCCATATCGGCGTGATCGGCGACCGCAAGCCCGGCCGCGCACTGGTCGTCGCGGCCCTCGACAATCTCAACAAGGGCTCCTCGGGTCAGGCTGTGCAGAATGCCAACCTGATGCTGGGGCTCGATGAAACCGCGGGGCTGATGCTGGCCCCCGTCTTCCCCTAGCGCGTTTCAGCCTTATGTTGATTTGGGTCATATCGGAAACCGGAAAAAGGTTCGATTTCCGGTGCAACGCAACCTGAAACGCTATTGAGGATCAGATGAAGGGACTGAAGAAACAGCGCCGCATCCAGATCATCGTTCTGGCCGCCGTCGCGATGGTGGCCAGTTTCGGCGCCTTCTACTACGCCGCGCCCGACGCGCTGCAATATTTCCGCTCTCCAACCGAAGTGGCGGAAAAGGCACCGGGCCCGAACGAGACCTTCCGTATCGGCGGTCTGGTCGAAGAGGGCAGCCTCGTTCGGGGTCAGGGCGCTGCGATCACCTTCAGCGTCACCGATGGCGGCGCCTCGATCCCGGTGAAATACGAAGGCGTCCTGCCCGATCTCTTCGGCGAGAACGAAGGCGTCGTCGCCACCGGCAAACTGATCGCGGGCACGTTCGAGGCAAGCGAGATTCTTGCCAAGCATGATGAGACCTACATGCCGAAGGAAGTGATCGACGCGTTGAAGGAACAGGGCGTCTATGTCGAACCGGACGCTCAACCAGTGACGAATTAACCATTAGGCCGGAGCCTTTCCCCCGAATGAAGGGGAAAGGCCCATGCAGACAGTCACCGACATCGCCAAAGCCATCGTCGCCCGCGAGGGCGGATATGTGAACGATCCCGACGATCCCGGCGGGGCCACCAACCATGGCGTTACGATTCATACGATGCGCAGGCTCGGGCTCGACCTGACCGGCGATGGCGAGGTGAGCGAGGCCGATGTGCGCCGCCTGACCCGGGAACAGGCCGTCGAGATCTTCGTCGATCACTATTACCGCCGCCCGCGCATCGCTGAACTGCCCGAGGTTTTGCAGGCCTCCGTCTTTGACATGTATGTCAACGCAGGCGCCAATGCGGTGAAGATCCTTCAGCGGCTTCTGAACGAAATGGGGCACGATCTGACCGTCGATGGCGCTCTCGGCCCCATCAGCATCGCCGCCACCCACAGGGCTTGTGCGGACCGGCCGGACCTCGTGGCCGACGCCTATGGAATCGCCCGTCGGAACTACTATTACGCCCTTGCCGACGCCCGCCCCGCCAGCCGCAAATACGCGCGCCGCCGCGATGGCGGCAAGGGCGGCTGGATCACCAGGGCGGAGGAATTCATCTCGCCCCGCTTTCACCTCACCGATGCGCAGCACCGCGAAAGGACCGCAAAATGGGGCTGATCGGACGTATCCTTGGCGGTCCCTCCGCCACCGCCGCTCTCGGACAGGCCGCGACCGATGTGGCCGAGGTCTTCCGCCCCAATGCCACGAAGAAGATGCAGGCGGCTCACGACGCCTATATGGCGGCCCTCAGTGAATACGGGACAGAGTTCCAATATGTCGGCGACGGGCGCTTCGACCGCTTTGTCAACGCGCTGAACCGGCTGCCGCGGCCGATGCTTGCGCTCGGCACGCTCGGGCTGTTCACCTATGCGATGGTCGATCCCGACAGCTTCACCCGCCGCATGGTGGGGCTGAACTACGTACCCGAACCCTTGTGGTGGTTGCTTGCCGCCATCGTCGGCTTCTATTTCGGCGCGCGCGAGGCGCATTACTTCCGCGCCCGCCCGCAGATCGCCCCGCCGCCGCCGTCCCGCACCGAAACCAGCGACAATCCCGCCCTCGCCGAATGGCGCCACGCCGGGGACCGCTAGCACGTTTCGGGTTTATGTTGAGGAGATAAGCGTCCGAATTCGAAAGAGAAAGCTTCGGATTCGGATTCGACGGAAACCGGGAACTGCATGACCTACATTCGCCGCCTGACCGATTGTTCCGGCGCGCCCGATCCGCTATCCTCTGTCCAACAGAGGCAGAGAGCAGGCCCACCCCGCCGATGACGGCCCTCAAGGAATATCAGCGGCTGGAATGCAGCGGGCTCTGGCGCGAATCCGAAGGCGCGCAACGGCGCGAGGTCATCGTGGCCTTCGGCGATGCAACGCTCGTGCTCTCGGATGCCCGCAATGCCCGCGCGCTCGCGCACTGGTCGCTGCCCGCCATCCTCCGCCTGAACCCGACCGGCCAGCCCGCGCGCTATGCCCCCGGACCCGATGCGGGCGAGGAGCTGGAGATCGAGGACGACACCATGATCGCCGCGATCGCCAAGGTCCACGCTCTGATCGAGGCGCGGCGGCCCCATCCCGGTCGCCTGCGCGCCATTCTTCTCGGCGCCGCTCTGGCGGCGGTGGTCGCCGTCGGTCTCTTCTGGATGCCGCGAGCTCTGATCTCCCATACGGCCGCCGCCCTGCCCGATACGAAGCGGCAAGAGATCGGCCGGATGGCGCTTGCCGATCTGGAGCGGCTGACCGGCATAGGCTGCGCCGCGCCGGAAGGCCGCGCTGCGCTTGCGCGCCTCCGCGACCGGCTTCTGGGCGCCTCCGGCCAGATCGTGGTCCTGCCCGAAGGTCTCAGCCGGACGGCGCATCTGCCGGGCGGGATCGTCCTTTTGCCCCGGACGCTCGTCGAAGCCGGAAAAAGCCCCGAGGTCATCGCCGGGGCGGTGCTGGCCGAGGATGAGCGCCGCCGCCTGACGAACCCGACGGCCGGACTTCTGCGCCATGCCGGCCTGCGCGCCACACTGACGCTTCTGACAACTGGCGACCTGCCGGGCGGGTCCGTGGCCGGGTATGGCGAGCGTCTGCTCGAAGAACCGCAAACGCAGCCCGCCGATGCCGGGCTGATCGCCCGCTTCGCCGCCGCGGGCCTGTCCGCGACCCCCTATGCCTATGCGCTTGATCCGACGGGCGAATCCGTTCTCGGGCTGATCGAGGCCGATCCGATGCGCGGCAAAGAGGCCGAACCGGTCCTGAGCGACAGCGAATGGGTCGCGCTGCAGGGCATCTGCAGCGGCTGACGGCAGGGCGCCAGACCCCCGCCTCCCACACGGGACCTGACGCTATTTCGTGCCGAACATGCGGTCCCCGGCATCGCCCAGCCCCGGCACGATATAGCCATGTTCGTTCAGCCGCTCATCGAGTGCGGCCGTCACGATGGGCACATCGGGATGGGCCTCCTTCATCCGGGCCACACCTTCGGGCGCAGCCAGAAGACACATGAAGCGGATGTTCTTCGCCCCGGATTTCTTCAGCAACTCCACCGCCGCGGCCGAGGAATTGCCCGTCGCCAGCATCGGGTCGAGCGCGATGACCAGACGGTCCTCCAGCCCCGCGGGCACCTTGTAATAATACTGCACCGGCTGCAGCGTCTTCTCATCCCGATAAAGCCCGACGAACCCGACTCGCGCCGCCGGGATCAGTTCCAGCACCCCATCGAGAAGCCCGTTGCCCGCCCTGAGGATCGATATCAGGGCCAGCTTCTTGCCGTCGATCACCGGGGCATCCATCGGGCAGAGCGGCGTCTCGATCCGCTTCGTCGTCATCTCCATCTCGCGCGTGATCTCATAGGCCAGAAGCTGGCTGATCTCGCGCAGCAGACGGCGGAAGGAATTGGTGGAGGTGTCCTTCTCCCGCATGAGCGTCAGCTTGTGCTGCACCAAGGGATGGGTGACGACGGTCAGATGGTTATGCATGGCGGCCCCCGGGATGACTCTGGCTTGACCGACGCCTGACCGATCCGCCCGTCCGCGTCAAGTCCGGGTGGCGGCGTCAGGGGAACAGGTGCTTGAGTCCGGATATCCGCAACGCGGGAAAATCCGGTCTTTGACAAGGATGCGCTCAGTGACAAAGGATGAAGTGGATGTATTTGCCAAGGTAGCGCTGAAGAACCGACTCGGCCTAACCTGAGTCGACAAGCTGCACGTAGACCTCTGCGGAGTTTCTTCGATGCCGATTGACCTCAGACGTGTTTCCCAGTCCCGGCCGAGCCGCCACCCACAAAGAGGACAGGTTCAGTGAAGAGCGTACAACTCAGAACCGGAAACCGCCGCGCAGCGCCACGGTGCTGACATCCATGTCAAGATCAATGGCAGGGCCGGATCCGTCCATACTGCGCGCGGTGTAATCAAGGCCAACAAACAGCCGTTCTGTCACGTTGTATTCGACCCCGAGTCCGAAGCTGTGTCCATCGACCCCAATGTCGAAGCCCGAGCTGGTGTTTTCCCATGTGCCCCAAGACCAGCCGACAGCGCCGTAGAACAGCGCGTTATCCGCCGCGAAGCCGACGCGACCGCGGATGTCTGTCAGACTCGTCAGCTCGATCGGCCCAACGATGGGCGCACCCACGGCCCATGCAGTAAGTTCCGCACCATAAACCAAGCTTCCGCGCTGCCAGTTGTAGCCCGCAAAAATCCCGTGGGCTTGGTCGCCGTCGATGTCGAGGTCGATGGACGCGGTGCTGCCGCCAAACAGGCTCAGCGTTTCGGTCACGTCGCCACTGACATGACCATAGGAAAGGCCGACATATCCGCCCGCGAAATCGGTCGAGGCAGCGGCCGACGCAGCAGGCATAATGGCTGGAGGCGCCGGTTGCTCGGCGATGCCGTCGGCACAACCTATGGCGGTAGAAGCAACGAGCGCGGAAACTGCTACGAAAGTTGTGCGGAACATTTTTGGGTCCTCATCTGCTCCTCATCTGCACAGTCGGTTTCAGGCTTTCTCGCCCTCGGATGCAATACATTGCGCCTACTATCGCTGCGAATGTTCCGGCACTGTTTCTCACGGGCCACAGAACGTTTCAGCTCTGCAAAATCGCCCGCGTCTTGGCGGCATCGCTCAGCGTGCCCACCTCGTTGAGGTCGCTGCCCTCGGAGCGTTTGAAGAGGCTGCGTTGGGCCCAGAGCGGAATGTGGCTCTGGACCTCCGGGCAGGATCGGGGTGAAGACCTACCCCGCCAGCCGCTTCGCTACCGCCTCCCGCGTCGCCTGATCGCAGAACGCCGCCGCGATGGAGGTCTTGGCGATCTCGTCGAACACCCCGTCATCCCAGTCGAATGCCTCGGCCAGCATCTGGTATTCGCGCGCCATCGTGGTGTGGAAGAAGGGCGGGTCGTCGGTGGACACGGTGACCTTCACCCCGCGTTCCCGCAGTCGGTGA